>JAVXIJ010000007.1:0-29162 GCA_036648415.1 Christensenella sp. | reverse complement strand
CTGATGCAGCTGAGCAAGCCCGAAACGTTCCGCATTAACCACCGCCATAACTGTGGCATTAGGTACATTTATGCCTACCTCAATTACAGTGGTTGAAACCAACAGCTTAATTTCTCCTGCCGAAAACCCCTGCATTATCTCCTGCTTTTCCTTGTTTTTTAATCTGCCGTGTATCAATGCGGTTTTATACTCGGCATAACATTTTTGCAGCTCTTCAAACATGGCATTTGCAGATTTAGCGTCCATCTCCTCGCTGTCTTCAATCAACGGACACACAATATATGCCTGTCTTCCCATAAGCAATTCGTTTTTTATAAAGCTTATCATATCGTTATATTTGCGTTTAGGGATTAAATAAGTCTTAATCTTTTTACGCCCCGCCGGCATTTCATCCACTATGGAAATATCGGTATGCCCAAACAACACCAGCGATAAGGAACGCGGTATCGGTGTTGCAGACATAATAAGCGTGTGCACATCACGGCTCTCTCCCGAAAGCGCGGCACGCTGCTTCACCCCAAAGCGATGCTGCTCATCCGTAATTATGAGCCCTAAACTGTTAAATTCAATGTCCCCATATAAAAGTGCGTGAGTACCGATTATAATTTTAGCAGACCCATTTTTTATTTTGTCCCGCAATTCTGCTTTTTTCTTGGCGGTAAGCGCACCCGTCATGCACACAATTTCACTTTCGGAAAAAAGCTGCTTAGCCGTTTCATAGTGCTGCTGCGCCAATATTTCCGTGGGTGCCATAAGCATACTTTGGTAACCATGTTCAAGCATGCAATCCATTGCAAAAAAGGCAATCACCGTTTTGCCGCTTCCTACATCACCCTGCACCAAACGATTCATGCTTTCTTTGCCCGCAAAATCATCAAGCAGCTCGCGCATTACGCGTTTTTGTGCATTCGTGAGTGTGAATGTCAACCGCTTCTCAAACTTCTCTGCAGAGCTTCCCGTAAAGCGTATACTGCTTTTGGAACGCTTATCCTTGCCTAATAAGTCAAGCATTCGATTAAACACCAACAGCTCATCAAAAACTATTCTGTCGCGCGCACATTCGGCACTTTGTAAATCGCGTGGGTAATGCACCTGTTTTAACGCTTCTTTTAATCCCACAAGCTTACATTCCCTTAAAAAAGCATCTGAATACAGCTCGGCTATTTCAGCCTGATGCAGCGCTTGCTTTACAAGCTTGCGCATCATATTCTGTGTAAGCCCTGCCGTAAGCGGATAAATCGGCGCAAATGCGTCACTTGGCTTTTTAAAATACAGCTCAGGCGACGATATTTTTACTTTTCCGAATTTTTGTTCCAATTTTCCGTAAACATATAATATTTTCCCTTTTACTATATTATTTTTTATATAATATTGATTGAAAATATCAATTGCGGCAATTCCTGTTCCGTCCGTCACCTGAAAGGATGTAATCTCGAGCCCGCGCCTTGGGTGCTTCACCTGCGGAGAGGTATATACGCTAAGCTCAAAAAATGCAGTTTCCCCAAACGCTGCCTCTCCTATTTTTTTGCATCGTGAAAAATCCTTATAAGCGCGCGGCAAATAATACAACAAATCCTTTATTGTTGCAACATCTATTTTTTGCAGCAATTTAGCTGTCTTTTCTCCTACACCGATAAGCGCAGATACAGCTTCTGTAAGTTCCATTTTATCTCCTAAGAAAAAAGCCGACACATTTTATGTCGGCTTTTCCGTTTGTATAATTACTTATTCAACCGAAATGATATATGGATATACGGGCTGACCGCCATAATGCACTTCTACGTCGCACGCAGAACAAGTTTTAGCGCAAAGCTTTGTAAGCTCCTGCGCTTTCGCTTCAGATGCATCCTCACCATAATAAATTGTTATAAGCTCAGATTCCTCATCAGTCATGTTTTTCAATAAACCGGTGAACACCTTGTTTATATCCGTGCCGTTAGCAACGATATTGCTTTCCGAGATTCCTATAATATCGTCTTTTTTTATACTGTTGCCGTTCATCTTGGTATCACGCACCGCATACGTCATCATGCCTGTCTTTACTTCGCCGATCACACGCTGCATTTTTTTTACGTTTGTGCCGATGTCCGCCTCCGGGTCATATGCCACAGCCGCAGCAATTCCCTGCGGAACAGATTTGGTTTTGAGCACTACAACGGCTTTATCGCTTAGCTCCGCCGCCTGCTCTGCCGCCAACACTATATTTTTATTATTCGGCAGCACTATTACATTTTGCGAAGGCGCCTTTTTTATAGCGGTTAAAATATCGTCCGTGGAAGGATTCATGGATTGCCCGCCCTCTACAAACGCTTCAATCTGCCAATCCTTAAAAATAGTCTTTATTCCGTCCCCTGTACTGACCGCTACAACCGCCACCTGTCGTTCTTCCTGCGGTTCTTCAACATCGGGAGCAAGCTCTGACAATTCACGATGCTGTTCGCGCATATTGTCAATTTTTACATGACTCAATTCGCCGAGGATTTGAGCATATTGTAATGCAAGCCCAGGTTCGTTTGTATGCACATGAGTCTTAACAAGATTTATATCCCCCACCACAAGTACACAATCTCCTATTTTAGAAAGATTGTTTCTGTACGTATCAATATCACGTTCCTTGACTTCGGGATAAAGATTTTTTACAAAAAATTCAGTGCAATAACCAAATTCTATATCTTCATTTCCTGTGCTGATATTTGAAAAATCAACCACGCCGCCGTCAGACTTAAATATATTTTCGCTGTCTACGGGCGCGCCGTCCATCACGCTTTTAAGCCCCATTACAATAACGAGGAACCCCGCGCCGCCCGCATCTACCACCCCTGCTTCTTTTAAAACAGGAAGCTGTTCGGGTGTTTCTCTAAGCGCCTTTTCGCCCTCCGATATGATATGCGTCAGCTGTATATATAAATCATCAGACTTTTCCGCCATATGCTCCGCAGCATCAGCCATCTTAGAAGCAACCGTCAGAATTGTTCCTTCTTTGGGCTTCATTACCGCCTTATACGCATATTTCACACCATTGCGAAACGCATTTGCAAAAACCTTAGTGCCTACTTTACCGTCTGCTTTTGATAATGTATCGGCAAAGCCTGCAAAAATCTGCGATAAAATAACACCCGAGTTCCCCCGCGCGCCCTTTAACGCCCCAAGGCTCAACGCCTGCACAATCGCAGACATATCATCAGCGTCCGCAGCGGCAGCCTCTCGCGCCGCCGATAGCATAGTCAGTGACATATTGGTTCCGGTATCACCGTCAGGCACAGGAAATACATTAAGTGCATCCAGCGTTTCCTTGTTTTTTTCAAGGGAGGCAGCAGCGCCCAAAATCATGTCTTTAAATTGCTGCCCGTTCAGCAGTTCAATCAATTCGTGTTCCCCCTTAGACCTGAATTCCCTGCACAATAATATCTACACTTTGTACATTGAGTCCGGTATCCTTTTCTACGGAATATTTCACTTTGTCAATAATGTTTTCTGCAACCGCAGAAAGCGATACACCATATTTTACAGTGATATAAAGTTCAATAAGAATGTTTTCCGAACCGTCAGTTTTCACCTTAACACCTTTTTTAAGATTATCACTCTTAAAAAGATTCGTAACCATTTCAGTTACACTTTTCTGTGACATTCCGACTAAACCATAGCATTCCAGTGCGCTGTAACCTGCAATGTATGCAATATAGTCTTCCGTGTACGTGACTGTTCCCAAATCAACCTTTAAACTTGCACTCATGAGAAAAACCTCCTAATGGTTTATTATTAGTTATTATATAACAACTTTTACGCAATATCAATCAGATATACTTATACTGACAACAATTATTTATAAAAAACGCTTGCAATCACCTCTTATTGATGATAAAATAAACGCTGATTGAATGTAACACACCAAGAGGGAGGTGTTTTAAATGGCAAGATATTGTGAAATCTGTTCTAAAGGCGTTTCATCTGGCAATAAAGTCAGCCATTCGCATAGAACGTCAAAAAGAATCTGGGCTCCGAACGTACAGCGTGTCAGAGTCATTGAAAATGGTACTCCTACAAGAAAATATGTATGCACACGTTGCCTGCGTTCAGGCAAAGTCGAACGCTACGTATAATTTTAAACAGAGTCAGGACAGATATTGCATCTGTCCTATTTTTTTACCTTAATTATAAAAACAAAATCATCACTTTTAACGGCAGCTTTGTTCCCCAAAAAAACATTGCTTACACCGCGCGGATGTTCATTTGTGAGCACAAGATTAACTAATGGATAATAAAGCCCTTTTGCGTTCACCACCGCGCTTTTATTCATAGGAATTATGGAAACTGTTTGCCCTTTTTTGCCGTATATATCAAAATTACCACGGCGCAAACATATCTCATGCTCATCATCTTCGATTATAAGATCGGCATCTTTATTATGCGCATATTTTAAAAGCATCAAATTTGAAAGCAAATGATCTATTCTTCCTCCTGTGGAGCCCAAAAATACTATGTGCTCCACACCGCGCTTTGCCGCTTCATCCACCGCAAGCGCGGCATCTGTTTCATTTTTTTCAGTGGGCGCTGTAATAATTTCCGACTTGTCCTCATACAGCTTCAACGTCTTTTTGGAAACGGAATCCATATCGCCCACGATAAGGTGCGGCACAATTTGAAATTTTTCAAATACACTTAGTCCGTTATCCACTGCTATCAGCAGCTCTGCATCCTTTGCCCTACGTTTAAAAAGTTCCTCACTCGGGGCTTCCCCCGACGCTACCATCAATGCATCCATATATTATTCTCCGCGCAGTATACGCACCGCGCACGCTGAATCTTCCGCGCCGAATACAGCGCTGCCCGCTACAAGTATTGTTGCCCCCGCATTGCGCAACGCCTCACAATTTTTGGTGTCTACTCCGCCATCCACTTCAATTTCAATGTTTTTACCTGATTCATCAATCATTTTCCTGAGGTCTGCAACCTTTTGCATAACCGCCGGAATAAAACTCTGTCCGCCATATCCCGGGTTTACCGACATCAGCAGCACCATATCCACATCATCCAGCACGTATTTAATTACGTCAAGCGGAGTTGCAGGATTTAACACCACACCCGACTTTTTGCCGCACTGCGCTATCTGCTTTAGCACGCGCTGCAAATGGTTTGTAGCCTCTGCGTGTACCGTAATAAAATCCGCCCCCGACTCTGCAAAGCGTTCGACATATCGCTCCGGCTCCACAATCATAAGATGAACATCAAGCGGCAGCTCGGTTATATCCTTGAGCCTTGAAATCATCTGAAATCCGAACGAAATATTAGGCACAAACACACCATCCATCACATCGCAATGCAAATAGTCCGCTTTCGCCCGTTCCATTAACCGTACGCCTTTTTCCATGTTGCAAAAATCTGCCGATAATAAAGAAGGTGCTATTTTTATCATATTACTTTTCCTCCGTTAAATGAATAATCCGCAAATAGCGGTCATATCTTTCTTTACTTATTTTTCCTGCCTCAACTGCCGCTTTAACGGCACAATCAGGTTCTTTGTCATGTACACAAGACGAAAATCGGCACTCCCCCTTAAGGGCGCGCAGCTCCGGATAATAATCCGAAACCTCTGCTTTATCGATATGTGAATCATACATCGAAAACCCCGGCGTGTCCACTACATACGCAGAGCAGCTTGGCACATATAAAAGTTCTACCTCGCGTGTTGTGTGTTTTCCACGGTCGGTTTTTTTGCTCAATTCGCCTATTTCCAAATCAAACTCATGCTCAAGTGTATTTATCAGCGATGATTTGCCTACGGCTGACTGCCCCGCAAAACAAACACACATTCCGCGTATTTTTTCTTTAAGCTCATCAATTCCCACTCCGTCTTTTGCAGATGTTATAATCACATCATAGCCCATATACTGCGCTTTTAATTCTTCCACGCGCGCGGGCGCTGTTTCTGCCTTGTTTATTACAATCACAGGCGCAATACCGTTTTGCTCTGCTTGTATCAAAAGCTTATCGCACAAAAACAAATCTGCCTCGGGCTTGCCCGCCGACAACACCAAAATCATGCTGTCAATATTTGCAACTGCGGGGCGCAATAAAAAATTGCGCCGCGGTAAAATTTGCTCAATAGAATCATATCCGTCCAGCTTTTCAAATTCGACAATATCCCCGACCATAGGCGTTACTTTTTCTCTGCGAAATTTTCCGCGCGCTTTACATTCGTACACTGCGCCCGCTTTATCACTTACATAATAAAATCCGCCTATTCCCTTGATTATTCTTCCCTCGATAATCTCTACCTCCCTTTTGTAAACTCTAACTTTTCTGATTTAACCGGTACATCATTCATGAAAATCACAGCATCTTTCTGCACTGTATTATCACTTTCGTTAAGCACAACATATGACTCCGGCTCAACCATTTGGTCGCCCGACTCTAATATCGTATCGTAAATAATGTAATATACCGGTGTACCGTTTACATCCCCCGGAACCCCAATTTTAAGTGTTGTGCCGTCTTTGGGAATGTTAAGCTCTATCGTACCGTTGTAACTGTATTTAGTACCTTTTGGCTCTGCAATTCCGAGTGCCATCGGCTTATTCGCCGCTAATTCACCGTTTTCCTGCGGCACCTGTGATAAAACAGTGCCCGCATCCTCTTCGCTTTGTTTATCATAAATAAAGAATATAGCGGCATCTTTCAGCTTGAGAACATTGAGCGCATCCGCAAGCTGCATACCCTGCACATTCGGCACACGTATTTTCCCAATATCAGGCGAAACTTTAACGGTAAGCCACACGCTTCCGCTCGCTCTCACCGATTCCCCTGCCGCAGGATGCTGTTCAATTACATATCCAATGGGGATTTCCCCCTTTGTATCCTCCACAATCTGGTCAAGCTCAATGCCCTTTTCCAGTAATATCTTTTTTGCCTGCGTAATGTCCATGTCCATCACGTTAGGCATGACGTCCGTTCCCGAGCCGTCGCTTACCACCAAAACTAACGGGTCATCATTTTTAAAATCCGCACCGGCAATAGGGTCTTGTCCAATCACAATACCTTTTTCCGCCTCAGTTGAAGTTTCATATGTAACAGTAGGCATATTTGTAACTTTTTGCGCGGCTTCCACCGCATTTTTCTCCGTCATGCCCACAAAAGACGGCAGCGGTATCGGACGATTGGCATTCGCATTGATAGCACCGCTTACAACAGCAATAATCACAAAAACGATAACTGCCGAGCACCCGAATATTACAAGCAGCCGTTTCATGTTTTTCTTTGAACGTCTTGCATGAGTTTCCTCGATATGCTGCTGCGTGCGCTTACTTTCACTGTATTTTACATAATCTCCGTTAGGCTCATTTAAACAGCGCTGTAAATCCTCATACATATTAAACGCCGATTTGTACCTGAAATGCTTATCCTTCTGCGTCGCTTTTTGAATTATTTTATTAAGGCTTTCGGGAATGGACGGCATATTTTCACGCACATCAGGCATAGGATCATTTATATGCTTAAGGGCAATCGCCACAGATGTATCCGCGTCAAACGGCACATGACCGCTCAACATCTCATAAAATAAAATTCCCAAAGAATAAATATCCGACCGTTTGTCTACACGTTCGCCGCGTGCCTGCTCAGGCGAAAAATAGTGAACCGAACCCATTACACTGTTTTCCTCTGCTGTGATAGTGTTTTGCGCCATATTACGCGCTATTCCGAAATCGGCAATGAACGGTTCACCTGTCATATCTACCATCACATTATGCGGCTTGATGTCCCTATGCACAAATCCTTTTACATGAGCATATTCAAGCGCAAGGCAAAGCTTTTTTGCCACAGCCACAGCATATTTAACAGGCAGAGGTCCGTTTACGTTAATAAGATGCTTTAACGTTTTTCCCTCAATTAAATCCATCACAATGTAATAAGTGCCATCATCAAGCCCCGCATCATAAGCACGAATTATGTTAGCATGGCGCAGCTTAGCGGCAGCCTGCACTTCTTTTTTAAACCGTTGTACAAATTCCTCGTTTTCCGTAAGCTCGGGCTTTAGCGCTTTGACAGCAACAATCTGCTTTGTCAGCTCATCCATAGCCTTGTAAATATATGCAGAGCCGCCCGAATCTATTTGTTCAATAATCCTATACCTTCCTGCAAGCAGTGTATCAGGCCCAATCATACTGCACCCTCCTTATCAGAGCGCTGTGCAAGTATAACAGAAATATTATCTTTTCCGCCGCCGTCAAGCGCAATATCAATAAGCTTTTGCGCCTTTTGTTCAAGTGCATCTGTACCTAACAATGCAGCAAGCAAAATATCATTGTTTGTATAATTCGTAAGACCATCCGAACACAGCAAAATTATATCATCATCCTGCCATGTAAGCATGAAAAAATCCACCTCAACATTCTTCATCCCTACCGAGCGTGTGATAATATTTTTAAACGGATAATCATCCGCCGTACCTTTTTTAATGACACCGCTGTCAATCAAATGCTGCACATATGTATGGTCTTTAGTAATTTTATATATCTTGTCCCCTTGTTTATGGTAGGCGCGCGAATCTCCCACCTGCGCCACTGTAATCTTGTCGTTAGAAAACGCCGTGAAAGTAAGCGTCGTTCCCATTCCCTGCAATGCTGAATTTTTTGCCACTTCATCTATAAGCTGCTGATTTGCCGAACGAATTGCGCTCAAAATTTGCATCTCATTAAGATTTTCCACATTAAGCTCATCAATATACTTTTCAATTTCCAAGCACACCATGCCACTCGCAACTTCACCTGCCGCTTGTCCGCCCATACCGTCAGCCACCAACATATAATACGGCGGTTTATCCATATGTACTAAAATTGAATCTTCATTTGTAGTTCTGACATTGCCAATATGGCTCAATGCTGCCGTTTTCATAATTCCCCCTCAGTTTTACGGATGTGCTGCTGCCGCAACTGCCCGCACGCCCCCGCAATATCGCTCCCCATAGATTTTCGTACTGTTGCCGAAAGTCCCTCTTTCTCCAACATAGCGCAAAACGCATATACCCTGCGTTTATCAGTATGTGTAACCGCTATACTATCCTCATTTTCATTAAGCGCAATTAAATTAACATGGCAATTCAAATCCTGCAATATATCTTTTAACGCCAATACATCTTTCTGCGTATCGTTTTTGCCTTCCATAACGGCATATTCTATTATAATACGTCTTCCCGTTTTTAAAAAGTAGTAATTTGCCGCATCGAGTATTTCGTGTATTTTGTACGTCTTTGCCGTAGGCATGATTTGCTCTCGTGCCTCGTCCGTCGCCGCGTGTAACGAAATCGAAAGAGTAACAAGAAGCCCCTCCTCCGCAAAACGGCGAATGTTTTCCACTATGCCGCAGGTAGAAAGGGATATATTTCTCATTCCTATACCCATTCCGTTTTTGTCATTTACCATGCGTATAAATTTTACAACATTGTCATAATTATCAAGCGGCTCGCCCATACCCATCAAAACAATATTTGTAATATTTCGTCCTGCACCCTGCGCAGCATTAACCGCAACTATCTGCGCCAATATCTCTCCCGCCGAAAGATTTCGTTTAAGTCCGTCTTTTCCCGATGCGCAAAACACGCAACCCATACGGCATCCGACCTGTGTGGATACACACACCGTGTTTCCATAATCCTTTTGCATAAAAACGCTTTCAACCGTGGCGGCGTCCTCGTATTGAAACAGATATTTTTTTGTGCCGTCCGCAGAAGTAAGCACATTAACAATCTCTGCGTATCCTTCATTATAATTTTCTCGCAGCTTGTCACGCAGCTCCTTTGAAATATCCGTCATGTTTTCAAAAGGCGTTGCGCTTATAAGCCACTTCATAATCTGCTGTGCGCGAAACGGTTTTTCTCCTATACGCGTAAGCTCTGCGCGCAATTCATTTATATCATAATCCAACAATCTCTGTTTCATACTTTTTTCAGCCTCGCTATAAAAAAACCGTCAATGCTGTCAATATGCGGAAATAACTGCAACATTCCGTTATCCGTGCGATCCTTTAGCCCTCCCGGGAGCCACGCGCTGAGGTCATCCTCCGCAAAATCATTGTGCCGTGCCAAAAACTCACGTATATTGTTTTCGTTTTCATCGCGGTCAATAGTGCACGTCGAATATAAAAGCGTTCCGCCGCGTTTTACATAAGCGGAGCACGTTTCGAGTATTGCGCGCTGTATCTTCACAAGCTCCGCAATATCTTCTTTCTGCTTAAATATCTTAATATCGGGCTTGCGATATAATAATCCCAACGCCGAGCACGGCACATCCGCCAAAACAACATCAAATTTTCCCGCCCATTCAGGTTTATATACAGAAGCATCCGCAACACATATTTCGGCATTTTTTACACCCATACGCTCAAAATTGTTTTTCATCAGCTCTGCGCGGTGTGTATGCAATTCCATACAAACAATCTTTCCGTCACGGGCAAACCATGACGCATACGCGCTTTTTCCACCGGGCGCGGCACAAGCATCCAGCACTGTATCATCAGGCTTAATTCCCGCCGCACATACCGTCACCTGTGATGCCTCCCCCTGCACCGAAATATCCCCGTCACGAAATAACGGCATCTTTTCCACAGAAGTCATTCCCTTAATGTAAAACGCATCCTCACAATAAAGTCCGGGTAAATATTCCTCGGGCACAGCGCCGCCTTTTAATCTGTTAAGGCGCATACAGGTAAGCGAACGATTCCCGGTATAGCTCATCATTTGTTCGGCTTGATCTTCACCATATTCTGATATATACTTCTCGCACAGCCATTTTGGATAGCTGTAAAATACATTAAAATAATCAATCGGCGCTTCATCACGGTCGGGATATGTGATATTTCCGAAATTTTTTGAAACATTACGCAAAATTGCATTCACAAACCCTTTGAGCTGCCGTTTTCCCGTCTTTTCTACCAATTTTACGCTTTCGTTAACAGCCGCAGATACGGGTACGGACTCGAAAAACAACAATTGACATGCTCCGATACGCAAAATATTCATGATTACCGTGTGCACGCGCTTCGCTGTAATAAATTGTTTAAGCACATAATCAATTCTGAATAAGTTCTCAATTGTCGTATTGGCAAGCGCAGTAATAAAGCGCTTATCTTCCACACTCCAGCTTGCGGACAATACGCGCTTACCTTCTAAATTTAAGTAGCTTTTATTTTTCAGCACATTTGAAACAATCTCAAGTGCCGCCTGCCTTGCATTCAATCTTTTTTATTCCCCCTGTTTTTCAAAAACAAAACCAACGCTGATAGGTTTTCCGCGCAAGCTATCCGTCGCAGACATTTTTCTTCCGCCTGCTCGTTTTAATTCTTCTATTGTGACCATGCCGTCACGCGTGCGTATTCCAAGCCCCTGCTTGTCATTCGCAAAAATAACCGTTCCGCATGGCTCGTCACCGTTATATTCCTGTGCATTTACACTGCAAATTTTTATTTTCTCATCATTGTACATCACGTAAGCACATGGAACGGGATTTATGCCGCGCACAAAATCACAAATTTCTTTGGCGGTTTTTGTAAAATCTATCTCGCCGAAACCATGCTTAAACATCGGGAAATATGTAGCCTGTGCTTCTGTTTGCGGCGTGCGTACAAGCGTTCCGTCCGCAAGCTTTATAAGCGTGCGCAAAAGCACCCTTGCCCCTATTACACTTAACATATCATAAAGCTCGCCCGCCGTCATATCCTCCGCAATCGCTACTTTTTCGCGTTCTAAAATATCACCCGCATCGAGAGCACGCACGGTGTACATAGTTGTCACACCCGTTTCTTTTTCGCCGTTTATAATAGCCCATGAAATAGGCGCTGCACCGCGCAGCTTCGGCAACAGCGACGCGTGCACGTTAATGCACCCATATTTAGGAATTGCAAGAATTTCTTCTGTTAAAATCTGCCCGAATGCCGCTGTTATAAGCACATCCGGCTGTAGCTCTTTAAGAAACTCTGCCCCCTCAGGCATTCCTATCTTTTCACATTGATAAACAGGAATATTGTTTTGCTCGGCAACCACTTTAACAGCCGGCGGCGTCAGCTTATGCCCGCGCCCCGCTTTTCTGTCCGGCTGCGTAACCACCGCAGCAACATTATATTTTTCATCCAGCAACATTTGAAGGGACGGAACCGCAAAATCAGGCGTTCCCATAAAAACAATTTTAAAGTCCTTGTTCATCTGTATGCTCTCCGTCTGTATCTATATTGATACGCTCCACCATTTTATCGGTAAATAAAATCCCATCTAAATGATCTATCTCGTGCACAAGTGCGCGCGCAAGCAAATCCTCGCCCACATACTCGCATTCCTTACCCTCACGGTTTAAAGCTTTTACTGTAACCTTAGCCGGACGCACTACAAATCCTGCATCATCCGGTAAGGATAAACACCCCTCTTCGGTGCGCTGCTGTCCTTCTGTATGCACCACCACGGGGTTTATAAGCTCAATCAGTCCATCCCCTACGTCAATCACCGCTACACGTCTTAACGCACCCACCTGCGGTGCAGCAAGCCCTACGCCGCGCGACTCATACATCGTCTGCGCCAAATCATCCAACAAATCCAGTATGTGCTGATTTATTTTTGTCACCGGCCGCGATATTTTTCTTAATCGCGGATTGTCATTTAAAAGAATAGTTCTTGTAGCCATTTCTTCCTCCGTTATGCCATATTAGCAGGATTCACATCAATTCCCGTCAAAACATCGGCATAGCTTGTTTCATTAAATATTTTATATATGGGCTCGATAAGTCCTTCATTATTTTTCAAATGTATCAATATGTGGTATCGTTCCATATTTCTGATACGCTTGATGGCGGACTCCGCTGCCCTTATACTTATTATACCATTTTTATGCGGCAATAACACAGTTTTTAATTTACCGATAAAATCTTTTACAGCGCCGATTACCCGCTCGCTTTTCTCGCCCGAAAACTGTATTTGTACATATGTGGAAAAGGGCGGGAGCTGCGCCGCACTGCGCATTGCAACCTCTTCATCATAAAAGCCGTCATAATCATGATATTTTGCGTATTGTATTGCATAATGCATAGGATTATATGTTTGCAAAATAACCGTGCCCTCTTCTTTTCTGCCCGCACGTCCCGCTATCTGCGTGATGTGGCAAAAAGTGCGCTCCGCGCTGCGATAATCAGGTATATTAAGCATAGTATCCGCCGCCAATATCGCCGAAAGGGTTACGTCCTTAAAATCAAACCCCTTTGTTATCATCTGTGTACCTATCAGTATATCCGCCTTATGTGCCGCAAAATCATTAAACATATTCATGTGCGCATCCTTTGTTCCCATAGTATCGAGGTCCATACGCAATACGCGCGCAGACGGAAACATTTCTTTTATTTGTTCCTCAATCTGCTGTGTTCCCATTCCGAAATATTTAAGATGCGGCTTTCCGCATTCGGGGCACACCGCCTGCGGTGTTTTTGTTTTTCCGCAATAATGACATTTCAAAATATCTTGTGATTTATGATATGTCATCGTAACATCACAGCTGTCGCATTTCACAACATATCCGCATGAGCGGCACATAACAAATGTAGAATACCCGCGCCTGTTCAAAAACAGCATTGCCTGTTTCTTGTTTTTAAGAGCATAACTAAGCTCATCATATAATTTTCCGCTTATTGCCGTGCGGTTTCCGTCCTTTAATTCCTTGCACATATCCACAACTTCAACCGCCGGAAGCTGCAACCCAAATAAACGATTCGGCATTTTAAGTATTTTGTATTCACCCTGCTTTGCCCTGTAATAAGTGTCTATCTGCGGTGTGGCGCTCCCCAAAATCAATATGGCATTTTGCGCCTCGCAACGCCAAAGCGCAATCTCATGCGCGGTATATTTCGGATAATTATCCGCTTTATAGCTCGTTTCGTGTTCCTCATCTATGATGACAGCCCCTATGTTTTCAAGGGGTGCAAAAATCGCAGAACGTGCGCCCAAAACGATTTTCGCCGTGCCGCGTTTAACCTTCATCCATTCATCAAAACGCTCACCCGCAGAAAGCCCTGAATGGAATACCGCAATGTCCTCATCAAAGCGTTGCTTTAAAAACGTATATGTCTGCGGTGTAAGGGATATTTCGGGCACGAGCAAAATTGCAGTTTTCCCTTGCTTTAAGCATTCACGTATCACACGAATATAAATTTCTGTTTTGCCGCTTCCTGTGACGCCATGCAACACAAAATGCTTTTCCGGACCGTCTTTTATTTCCTGTAATATCGACTTTTGTTTTTCTGTAAGCTCATAATCCTCAATATGCTTTACAGGCTTTTCAAACGGCATTCTCGCAACTTCTGCTTTTTCAACGGTTATAACGCCTTTTTTTTCAAGCGATTTCACGGCTGAAGCATTTAACTCCGCCACCTCACATATTCCGCGCTCTTTTAATAATGCTATCACTTCCGCTTGCTTTGGGAACTTAATGCTGCCGTCCTTTTTTTTAAGCTCGTTTTCCGCCGCCGCTATCTCGCTTTCCTCAATGTTCAAGCGCGCAACATTACGCGTTTTTGCAGAAACTCTCCCACCGCGCACCTGCGACGGAAACATAAAACGCAGCGCGGAGGCAAGCGTTGTGTTGTACTTTTCTTTAATAAACCCCGCAAGCGCAATTTGTTCATCGGTAACCGCACAAAACTCATCCAGCGGGCACAAAATCTCCTTGATTTTATCCGCCTGATATTCGCAGCTCTCCTCAAGCCCTATTACAATCCCCTCTGTGTCGTGTGTTCTCCCGAAAGGTACCTTAACACGCATACCAATACGGATTTCCATTTCATCCGGTATTTTATATTCAAACACGCGATCCACCTGCGTATGTGAAATATCCACAATCACTTTTGCATACAAGCTGCTTTCTCCTTTCAAAAAAAGCGCACCGATTTCCCGATGCGCTTCCCGTAAATTAAATGCGTTTTGTAATTTCCGTTAAAATATCATCTGCTATTCGCGTTTTGGTATCTCTTTCAAGGCGAACTGATTCCCCATCACGTGTATAAATGGAAACCGCGTTATAATCACTGTCAAAAGCACCCGTCGTCCCCGACACATCATTTGCTATAATCATATCAAGGTTTTTGCGTTTAAGCTTATCCTTAGCATATTCCTCAATATTCTGCGTTTCTGCCGCAAAACCCACAAGATATGCGCACTTATTGCGCCCCAGCTCCAAAAGTATATCCTTTGTTTTTTTTAGCTCAACGGTCAGCGTATCCTGCTTTTTCATCTTATGCTCTGCACAGTGCACGGGGGTATAATCCGCCACTGCCGCGCACATAATTATGATGTCCGCATTATCTTTAAGCGTCATCACGCTTTCGTACATATCTTTTGCGCTCTCTGCAAAATATACTTCCGCATTTTGCGGCGGTGCAACAGCCACCGTGCCCGATACAAGCTGTACTTTTGCTCCGCGCCTTGTCGCATTTTCAGCAAGCGCATAGCCCATCTTTCCTGATGAGCGATTCGTAAGATACCTTACGGGGTCAAGCGCCTCACGCGTCGGACCTGCCGTAATCAATATGCGTTTTCCTGCTAAATCATTACAGAATACATCTTCTGCAAAGCGCAAAATATCCTGTGGTTCTATCATTCGTCCGTCGCCGCTTTGTCCGCACGCGAGCTCTCCTGTATCTGTTGGGAGTATAACAAGCCCACGATCGCGCAAAATCTGCAAATTCACCTTAGTTGCAATGTTTTCATACATTGCAGTATTCATTGCAGGCGCAATCAACACCTTGCAGGTGCACGCCAACAGTGTGGTAGTGAGCATATCATCGGCAATACCGCACGCAAGCTTTGCAATTATATCCGCCGTTGCCGGTGCAACAATCGCAATATCCGCTTTTTGCGCAAGTGCAATATGTTCAACCTCCCATGGCTTTTCACGCGAAAAAGTATCTGTCACCACAGCATTCTTGCTGAGCGTTTCAAATGTTAAGGGTGCAACAAAATTCATAGCAGCTTTGGTCATGATAACATCAACCTCTGCTCCCGCTTTTTTTAACAAGCTTGTTAAATTTGCACTCTTATAGGCGGCGATTCCGCCTGTCACGCCCAATAGGACGTTTTTGCCCTTAAGCATCGGTTACTTTATTCCATCCGTAACACGTATGTATGTGACCTTGTCATGCAGCACTTCATCTACCGCCTGCGATACAGGATTGGTGTCTGCCGGCTCAATAAGCGGCTGTGCGCCGTCAATAAGCTGCCGCGCGCGTTTCGCTGTTTCCACAATAAGTGTATATCTGCAATCCACCTTTTTAAGTAAATCATTAAGCTCCAAATGTATCATATTCCGATTCCTCCGTTTATTAGCTGTTTTCTATGATTTGCCTGACCTCGTCCACTGCCGTTATCAAGTCGTCATTTATTACGTTATAGTCATACTTATCTGCAAGCGCCATCTCGGATTTTGCTTTACCGAAGCGCTTTTCGATTTGCTCCTCTGTTTCTGTTTTACGCCCTCTTAACCGCGCAAGCAATATCTCCTCTGTCGGAGGAAGTATAAAAATCATCAAAGCCTTCGGATAATTTTCTTTTACCTGCAACGCACCCTGCACGTCAATTTCAAGTATCACGCTTTTACCGCTGTTTAGCTTATTCATCACATATTCTTTGGGTGTACCGTAATAGCACCCAAAAACATCGGCATACTCTAAAAATTCATGCTGCTCAATCATTTTTTCAAATTCCGCCTTGGACTTAAAAAAATAATTTATGCCCTCTTGTTCCGCTCCGCGCGGAGCACGTGTTGTGCAAGAAATTGATAACCCATATTTCTTGTCGGCTAACAGCTTCTCCACAATTGTTCCCTTGCCCGCCCCTGACGGGCCGGAAATGACAATCAGTTTACCCTCTTTGCTCACTTGTGCTCCCTTAATCATCTGCGTCATCAGTGTCTTTTGTGGAAATACGGTTGGCAACCGTTTCAGGCTGCACCGCCGATAAAATCACGTGGTCACTATCCATAATAACAACTGCGCGTGTGCGTCTGCCGTAAGTCGCATCTATGAGCCTGCCTGCGGCGCGCGCCTCCGAAATAATACGTTTTATCGGCGCAGACTCAGGGCTTACAATTGCAACAAGCCTGTTTGCCGACGCAATATTACCAAAACCTATATTTATTAGCTTTATCGACATAATACACTCCTATTCGATATTTTGTATCTGTTCTCTTATTTTTTCCACTTCACCTTTACCGGCAATTACTTGCTTTAAAATATCGCTGTCCTGCGTCTTAGAACCTATTGTGTTAAATTCGCGGTTCAATTCCTGCACTATAAAATCCATGTTTCTGCCCTGTGCAGTATTTTCTTCTGCCGCCGCCTTAAACTGCTTAACGTGACTCTTAAGCCGCACCAGTTCTTCTGTAATATTGCATCTGTCCGCATAAAACGCAACCTCTTGAGCAAGCCGCTGTTCGTCTACGTCCGCGCCGTCAAGTATTTCCGCCAGCCGTTCTTTTAGCTTGAGCTTATACTCATAAACTACAATGTCTTCTTTAGATGCCATGTTGTTTACGTAAACAAGTATAGTATCAAGCCGCGCCATAATATCCTTTTTTAACTGTGCGCCTTCTTTTTCACGCGCAGCCGAAAGCTCCTCAAGCGCTGCATCAAGGTTCGCATAAAGCAGCGTTTTAAGCGCTTCCTCATCAGCATTTTCATCCTCATAATTCACCGCATCAGGAAGCTTCATAAGGCTTGTAAGCGTCAAATCATTTACAACAGCCGTGCTTACGCTGATTTTCTCTGCCGCCTTTATATAAGCGGTAATAAGCGGCATATCAACAATCACGGTTTTTGCATCTGTGCGCTCCGACGAATAATTTATAAACACATCCACGTGCCCACGGCTCAAATGTTTTTTTAAATATTTGCGTACATCATCCTCCAAAAACATCAAAAAACGCGGTTCGCGAATATTTATATCCAAAAAACGGTGATTTACCGTTTTTATCTCCATGCGTATCTTTCTTCCGTCTATTGTAATCTCACTTTTTCCAAAGCCCGTCATGCTCTTCAAATGCGTATACCTCTCAACTTCCGATAATTTCTTATTATACCACACGCTGTGCACGTTATAAAGTTTTTTATAACACTTTATACAGCTCATCACACGGATACGGTACAACTATATTTTTATTTCCATCCGAAACATCATACACATATGTGCCTGTCACACGTCCGATAACCGTTGCATAAACTCCGTTGCGCGCTAAATTTTCAACCACCATATCACCGTTTTCTGCAGAAATCAGCATACTTCCCGATGAAATAAGCCCATATGTATCAAGCCCGTATTTTTCACATATCTTGAGTGTTACACGAAACGCCGGCACAGCAGAAAAATCAATCTCCGCGCCCAATCCCGATGCCTCACACATCTCGCTCACAGCTCCCAACACTCCGCCCTCTGTTATATCGTGCATTGCGTGCACTCCGGCCGTCTGCGCCGCTATGTATCCGTCACGCACCACGCTCAACGACCGTTTTATCTCCTCAAGCTCTGCTCTGTCGGTAACATCAAGCACTTCTTTCAGTTCCTCTGCATGATCCGTTGCAATAATAACAGTGCCCTCAAAGCCCGCACCCTTAGTCATTATGATATAATCGCCCTGCTCCATATCAGATGTCTTAAACATTTTGCCCGGAATTACCGGTTTACCGAGCATAGTAACAGATACCACCGCACGCTTCACGCTGTCTGTTACCTCCGTATGCCCGCCGATTATATCAATGTTAAGCTCATTAGCCGTATGTGTAATCTGCTGCATAAGCTCTGCAACCTGTTTTTCCTCTTCATGCGGCGGAATAAGCAATGTCACAAGCGCCGCAACGGGCACCGCGCCTGCCGCAGCAATATCATTGGCATTTATGTGAATTGCAAGTGTCCCTGTCTGTGCACCGCCCGCTGTGATTGGGTCGGTGGATAACACACACATATCCCCTATCATAACCGCACAACAGTCCTCGCCCACACCCGCGCCTACAACCGTTTCCGCATTATACGGTCCAAGCTTGTCAATCACTAACTCTTTTAGTTTTGCATTTGTAAGTTTCCCCTGCCTCATGCCTTATCAAGCTCCGCCTTAACCAATTCATTAACCGTTTTAGGGTTTGCCTTTCCCTTAGTCGCTTTCATAACCTGCCCGACAAAAAAGGTCATAGCCTTTGCATTTCCGCCCTTATAATCAGCAACAGGCTTAGGATTATCTGCAATCATCTGTTTTACTAACACCAATATTTCATCCGCATTATCATTTTGCGTAAGGTCTTTTTCCTCAATAATCTGTGCGGGCGTCTTTCCCGTCAAAAACATTTCTTCAAATACTTGCTTGCCGACACTTGAATTAACAATACCCTTGCTCACAAGCTTCAAAAGGTCGGTAAAGTCCTTTACCGATATTGGTATAGCTTTTACATCAATGTTGTTTTCCTTTAACAGCCGTGCAAGGTCAACCATAATATAGTTGCTGATTGCCTTAGGCTCATTATAAATCGCAACACTGTCTTCAAAAAACCTTGCGGTATATTTAGACATAGTGAGTACACCTGCGTCATACGGCGGCAACCCAAACTCCCGCACATAACGTTCGCGTTTTGCAGACGGAAGCTCGGGCAGCGCCGCTTTTATTTCCGCAATATGTTCGTCGGTTAAATAAATAGGCACAAGGTCAGGATCGGGAAAATAACGATAATCATGCGCTTCTTCTTTATCGCGCATAGAAAATGTTTTGCCTTTTGCATCATCCCAACGGCGCGTTTCCTGCACAATTTCTCCGCCATCCTCAACTACTTCGATATGTCGTTTAACTTCATATTCAATGGCGCGCTGCGCCGCCGAAATACTGTTTACATTTTTAAGCTCCGTACGCGTCCCGTACTTCGTTTCACCGAATGGGCGAATAGAAATATTTATATCACAGCGCATTGAGCCTTCTTCCATCTTGCAATCTGAAACGCCGATATACTCCATGTTTGCGCGTATAGTGTCAAGAAATGCTTTTACCTGTGCTGCGCTCCTAAAGTCAGGCTCGGTAACAATTTCCATCAGCGGAACACCGCCGCGATTATAATCCACCAAGCTCTGCGAGCCCTCATGAACAAGCTTGCCCGCATCCTCTTCGATATGAATGCGCGTAATGCCGATAGTATGTGTTTCGCCCTCCGCCTCAACTTCCACTTCTCCGTGCGAACACAGTGGGAAATCAAACTGCGAAATCTGATATGCCTTTGCAAGATCGGGATAAAAATATCCCTTTCTGTCAAGCTTAGAATAGTTAGGTATTTTACAGTTCAGCGAAAGCCCCGCACGCACCCCATATTCCACTGCCTGCGCATTTAAAACCGGCAGCGTCCCCGGCATAGAAAGACACACCGGGCAAACATTAGTGTTTGGTTCTGAACCGAATTTATTTTTGCACGCGCAGAAAATTTTCGTTTCTGTCGCCATTTCAACGTGTACTTCAAGTCCAATTACTGTTTCATATTTCATCGTTTATTCTCCATCATAACGTTGGTTTTGCGTCAAATTTTACTGCCTGCTCATAATTATATGCCGCCCTAAACATCGTGTTTTCATCAAACGACTTCGCAATCATCTGCACAGAAACAGGCAGCCCCGCACGCGTCACACCGGCCGGAACAGAAATCGCCGTTACGCCCGCAATGTTTACAGGTACGGTGAAAAGGTCATTTACATACATCTCAATAGGCGTCCAATTAGCCCCGAGCTCAAATGCCGGAGTGGGCGCAGTGGGCGACAGCAAAATATCGTATTGCTCAAACAGCCTCTCGAAATCATTTTTAATGAGCGTTTTTACCTTGAGTGCTTTCAAATAATATGCGTCATAATACCCTGAACTCAACACATAATTCCCTAACATTATGCGGCGCTTGGTTTCATCTCCGAAACCCTCTGAACGCGTATTTTTATACATTTGTTTTAAATCTTCATATTGTTCGGTACGATAACCATATCTAATACCGTCAAAACGCGATAAATTTGACGCTACCTCCGCAGAGGCAATAACATAATACGCAGACAGCGCATAATCAAATGTCGGCAAAGACGTTTCCTCTACTATCGCTCCCATATCCTCGAATTTTTTAATCGCGTCAGTATAATATTGTCTTACCTCTGCGTCAATTTTTTGCTCTGAATATTCTTTGGGAATACCCACCTTCATGCCCTTTATATCCCGCTTCATGCCCTCACCGTAATGCGGATATTCCATTATAGCGGATGTAGAATCTTTTTTGTCATTCCCTGCAATAATATTCATTATAAATGCGGAATCCTCCACATTTTTTGTAAGCGGACCGATTTGGTCAAGAGAGGATGCAAAAGCCATAAGCCCAAAGCGCGACACCGTGCCGTATGTAGGCTTTAAACCGACCACACCGCAAAAAGCGGCAGGCTGGCGCACAGATCCACCGGTATCCGACCCTAACGCAAACATCGCTTCATCCGCCGCCACGCACGCCGCGCTTCCGCCTGACGAGCCTCCCGGCACACGCGAAGTATCCCACGGATTTTTAGTTGCTCCGAAATATGATGTTTCCGTTGAAGAGCCCATTGCAAACTCGTCCATGTTCGCTTTTCCAAGCATAACATAGTCCTCTGCTTTAAGCTTTTCTATCACCGTTGCATCATACACCGGCTTATAATTAAAAAGCATCTTAGAAGAAGCCGTCGAAAGAACGCCTTTAGTACACATATTATCCTTGATAATTGTCGGAATACCCGCCAACCGTCCGAGCGGTTTGCCCTGCGCGCGTTTTTCGTCCACACGTTTTGCAGCAACAAGCGCTTCCTCTGCGCAAAGCGTAACAAGCGCGCTTATCTTTGGCTCAACCGCCATTGTGCGCTCTATGCAAGCATTTGTAAGCTCTGCTGATGAAATCTCTTTTTTCAAAAGCAGCTCCGACGCCTGTTTTGCTCCCATTGATACAAGCTTCATATTATCCATCAATCCACCACCTTAGGCACAACAAAGCAGCCCTCTTCTGTTTCAGAGGCATTTTTCAGCATGTCCGCTCTGTCCCATACCTTTCCCGCTATATCCTCACGCACAACATTATGCTGTTTTAAAATGTAGCTTGTTGGCTCTACACCCTCTGTATCAAGCTCGTTTAATTTTTCAGCGTGCTCCAATATATCATCCAGATTTTTTTGCAGCATTTTTTTCTTTTCATCATCCAAGCTAAGCATCGAAAGGGATGCAATTTTGTCTACTTCTTCTAATGTAACGCGCATACTTTTTCCATCCTTCTTAATCATTTTCAACAATAAATTATATCACAAAATGCTGTATTCGTGAACAACAACAGTTTATTTCATAATCTCCGCAAGTATTTCTGCCGCGCCCTCTACAACCTTCCAACATTTATCGGTCTTGCTGTAATTTTCCGCGCGCAACTTTGTACAAAATGCAGTTCCGAATTTTTCCCGCATACCCTTCATCATCGCCTGACATTCAGGCGCAAGTGATTCAGTTTTATGTGCGTTGATTTCTATTTCTTTTGCACTGATTGCGCCCATTGCTCCGCACACCGTGCCGCAAATGCTTCCGCACTGCATTCCGCCTCCGAAGCCGCCATACGATTTCAAGCCTTTTTCATCTATTCCAAGGTCATATTCATCATTTGCCGCACGTATAATCGCCTCCGCACAGTTGCAATCCTTATTCTTATAATACTCATACGCTCTTTCCTTTAACATATTCCTATCTCCTTTTTTATATCATTTTTTGAAAATCATCTTCTGTTATCACTGCCACTCCGAGCTTTATCGCCTTTGCAAGCTTGCTCCCCGCTTCTTCACCCGCAAGCACATAATCCGTATTTTTACTGACAGCAGAGCTTGTTTTTCCACCCATACTTTCAATAAGCTCCTGCGCCGACTTACGCGTATATTGCGTAAGCGTTCCCGTAAGCACAAAGGTCTTACCCGCGAACACTCCGCCGAAAACCGCGCCCTCATCATCTTTAGGCACTACCCCCGCGTCAAACAGCTCTTGTACAACACGCATATAATTTTCATTGCTGAAAAAGTCAATTATATCGCGCGCCACAACCTCGCCTATATCATCTATCGCCACCAGCTCATCAAATGCCGCACTTCTCAGCTTATCATAAGTGCAAAATCTTTGTGCCAGATCCTTTGCTGTTTTTTTGCCGACATTTGAAATACCCAAAGCATAAATAAAGTTAGCAAGCGGCGGATGCTTGCTCGCCTCTATCGCCCGACATATATTCTCCGTACGCTTCTTTTGAAACCCATCCTGCGATAAAAGCATCTCACTGTTTAATGTGTAAATCGCAGCAATATCCTTAACATCAAGCTTTTCAAACATCAATTCTATCGTTTTTTCGCTCAAGTTTTCAATGTTCATTGCATCACGCGACGCAAAATGCACCATGCGCGATTTAAGCTGCGGCTTGCAATTCAAGGAGTTTGGGCAAAAAAGATTAGGTCCTATTTCTTCAAGCAATGTTCCGCAAGCAGGACAATATATAGGTTTTTCTATACGTTTTTGTTCACCGTCTTGTATCGGCGACGCCCCCAAAATCTCAGGAATTACGTCATTAGAGCGGCGCACAAACACATTTGCGCCTATCGCTGCGCGCTTACGCAAAATATCTTCATAATTATTAAGGGTTGCACGCTTTATAGTTGCCCCCCCAAGCTCCACAGACTCAAGATGTGCAAGAGGGGTAAGTTTTCCGCTTCTGCCCACATCCCACGTAACATCAAGTATTTTTGTAGTCATTTCCTCTGCGGCAAATTTATATGCTATTGCCCAGCGCGGGAATTTTTGCGTATATCCAAGCGCCTCCCGCACGGCAAAATCCGTAATCTTAATTACCATTCCGTCGATTAAAAAATCAAGCGTATTTCGCGTTCGCTCAACTTCATCCATTGCACGCTTAATATCCGCTACATCGGTAAATGTCTTTTCATATTTACTTACGCAAAATCTGTTTTCGCGCAAAAACGCAAGCATTTCATCGTGATTTGCAAAAGCCCTGCCCTCAATATATCCCACATTATAAATAAAAGCATCTAACTTCCGTTTAGACGTTTCGGATGGGTCAATATTTCTAAGCGCACCCGCCGCCGCATTACGCGCATTTTTTAACGGTTCATCCGCAGTTTTATTATATTCGCGCAGCACCGCAAGACGCATAATCGCCTCGCCCTGCACCTCAATTTTGCCTTTAAAATCAATTTTCAACGGGATTGACTGTATGGTTTTGGCTTGATTTGTAATGTCTTCCCCCACTTTTCCGTTTCCGCGTGTCGCCGCCCCCACCAAATATCCGCCGTCATATGTGAGATTTATGGTGAGCCCATCAAATTTATACTCCAATGAATAGCTTGGTCGCGCAAACCCCAGCTGCTCAATTTGCTTATTGGTTCTTTCCTGCCATGCCACTACCTCGCCTATGCTTTGCGCCTTATCAAGGCTCCAAAGCGCCGCCGAATGCGTGTGCTTTTTGAACCCGTCAAGCAGCTTTCCGCCCACCCTCTGTGTCGGGGAATCGGGTAAAACCTCTCCCGTTTGGCGCTCAAGCGCAGCAAGCTCATCATAAAGCTTATCATATTCCGCATCCGCCACCGCCGGATTATCTAAAACATAATAACGGTAAGCGTAATCATTTAATTCATCAATAAGTTCTGTCATCTTTTTTATGACGTTCACCGCCTATTTCAAAATTTCAAGTGAAGCAAACGCAAGAAACATTTTCTTTTCGCCCGCGTCAGCAAAATCAACTACTGCAACGCGTGTATCTCCTTCACCCAAAATAGTCTTTATATTACCACGCCCGAATGTCTTATGCTCAACCACCGTGCCGACGTTATACTCGCCGCTCACCTTGCGCGGTACAGCCTTTGTAAGATCTGATCCACCCGAAAACAACACGGGCCTGTTTTGTGTTTTCGCTGTCAAAACAGGTTTTTTCTTGCCTATTACATTCACCAAATTCAAATCAATTTCATCTAAAAAACGCGACTGCACAGACGGCTGCATACGCCCGTAAAGTGTACGCATATTGGCGTGCAGCATATAAAGCGTACGCTTTGCACGCGTAATCGCCACATAACAGAGTCTGCGCTCTTCCTCAATATTATCCTCGTCAACAGCGCGCTGGCTCGGGAAAATATTTTCATCCATTCCCGCTATAAACACTGTGTCAAATTCAAGCCCTTTCGCCGCGTGCATTGTCATGAGCGTTACTCCGCCCTTGTCATCCATACTGTCAAGGTCTGTAATAAGCGCAATATTCTGCAAAAATCCTTCCAACGAAGTTTCATCACCATCATCATATATATACGCTGAATTGATAAGCTCTGCAATATTTTCTTTCCGCGTTTCGTTTTCCGGCGTTTTTTCTTCCTCGAGCATTTGCTTATAGCCCGACACCTCATACACGCGTTCCATTATTTCGTGAACGCTCATGTCTTCATAGCCGTCACACATACGCTCATACATTTCATAAAACTCATTTGCTTTTTTATCCAAAGCTTTATCGGTTATCAAAGTCTTTGAATTTTTCATTACTTCCAACACTGAAATATCGTTGTATTGCGCAAGCTCAACCAATGCGTCTATTTTAGCACTTCCAATCGCACGCTTCGGCATATTTATTATGCGCATAAGCTGCAAATCTGCCGCCGGATTCGCAATAATGTTCAAATATGCTACAATATCCTTTATCTCCTTGCGCTCATAAAAGCTTATGCCGCCATACATACGATACGGTATTGCATACACGCGCAGCTTTTCTTCTATTACTCGTGAAAGCGTGTGTAAACGATATAAAACCGCCATATCCGAATAACGCATACCGCCGTCCGCTAAACGCTGTATTTCACGCGCAATAGTTTCCGACTCTTCAAATTCACTGTTTGCAGTATAAAGTATAGGCTTTTCGCTCTCGTCAATATCACTCCACAGCGTTTTCCCTTTGCGTCCTTCATTGTTCTTGATGACATTGTTCGCCACATCAAGGATTTTCTTGTCCGATCTGTAATTTTGTTCCAGCCGTATCACTTCCGCGCCCGAAAAATCCTTTTCAAATTCCAATATATTTCTGATGCTCGCGCCGCGAAACGCGTAAATAGACTGATCATCATCACCCACTACAAATAAATTGCCGTGACCCTCCGACAATATTTTAATAAGCTTATACTGCACCATATTGGTGTCTTGATATTCGTCCACCAATACATAATGAAACTTATTCTGATAATAAGTCCGCGCATCGCTGTCCGTTTCTAAAAGCAACAACGTATTAAGCAATAAATCATCAAAATCCATTGCATTTTGCTTGCGCAGCTCTTTTGCATATTCTTCTGCGATTTCTCCCGCGCGTTCTGCTACAAACGGATTGCGTTCCTCTGCATATTGGTCAAAATTAAGCGCAGTGCTGTCATTTTTGTATTTGCTGATAAGATTTTTCATGCAGCGTTCAGTATATTCTTTGCTTTCTTTAAGACCTAAACGCTCCAATATCTTTTTCATCATGCGCAAAGTATCGTCAGTGTCATAAATCAAAAAATTCTTTGAATATCCTATTTTCTCCGCATAACGCCGCAGCATGCGCACACACATAGCATGAAAAGTGCTGATCCACATATCGCGCATATCTGCCGCAACCGCGCCGCAAATACGCTCACGCATCTCCTGCGCCGCTTTATTTGTAAATGTAATCGCCAATATCTGCCAAGGCGCCACATTTTTTTCGTTTACTAAATAAGCTACACGTTCTGTCAAAACGCGTGTCTTCCCGCTGCCTGCTCCTGCTAAAACGAGCACAGCCCCGTTTATGGTTTCTACTGCCTTTTGTTGTTTTTCGTTTAAATTATGCAAACTTATTCTCCCTGCTCTTCATTTCGCTCAAGTATTTTATTATAACCGCCCGTGCCATAGTTCAGGCAGCGATTAACGCGTGATATTGTTGCTGTTGAAGCGCCTGTTTTTTCTGCAATGGCATGACAGGTCGTTTTGTCTTTTAACATCTGTGCCACTTTATAGCGTTGAGAAATTGCTGTAAGCTCCGCCACAGTACACAAATCCTCAAAAAACATATAACACTCTTCTTCACTTTCAAGGGACATAATCGCCCCAAACAGCTTGTTTAACTCTTTTGACTTTAACTTAGAATGATACAAATCTAACACCTCTCTATGCAAAAAAAATGCAGGCATATTCATAATAAAATCATATACCTACATTTTAACACATTACCACGCGAAAATAAAGCCTTGCTCAATCAAAAATGTTTTGATACAGCATTGTTACGTCATCCCCCATCACCGCAAGTATCACCTGCTCGCCGCGTGTGTTGCGCGCACCGGTGGGAATACTGTCCGTTGAAATCTTATGCATATCTCCTGATTTTTGTATTCCCGTAACAATTTTAATCCTATCAATAAGCAATGCCCCTGCAATATGCAAGCCTGAAGCTTCGCTCATTTGGTAAGCCTTTAAGCCTTTACCGTTTCTGCCTTGTTCTTCAAATTCTATAAGCGGTGTGAGCTTTGCATAGCCCTTTTCTGTCATCAGCAATACATCACCGTCGCCGCCGTTTTTAATTTGTTCGGCAAATACCACGCTTGCGTTCTTTCCGAGACGTATTGCACCCACGCCCTTACCGCTTCTGCCCATAACGGAAATATCGCTCTTTTTAACGTTGATAGACATCCCGTCCGACGTTATGAACAGCATGTTTTCATTCTCCGGAACGGAAACCCCCGCATATACGAGCATATCCCCATCCTTTAAACCGCATGCCATAATACGCGACTTTTTCACGTTAAATTCTTTCATCTCTGTGGCTTTTACAAGTCCGCCCGCCGTTGCAAAATACATAAGATTGCTTTCAAAATCATTCTTTGTAAGGATATTAAGCACCTGCTCGTCCGCATCCACCCCGGGTATAAGCGCATTTAATGACTTACCCGCTTCTTTCATGCGTGCTTCGGGAATACCCACGGTCGGCATCATTATCATGTTACCTTTATTAGTAAACAAATACACCTTTTCCGCGGTGTCCGTCGAAACCAACATAATCGGCTTAAACTTTTCCTCTATGTCATCGCCCTCCATGCTCTTTTGCAAAAGCTTTTGCGACATTCGTTTCAGATTCCCGCTGCGCGTCAACATCACGGTGCATTCCTCTATAACCATAAATTCGCTCTCGTCCACCTCAATGTTCGCGTGCTCCGCATTCATAAGCTGCGTACGGCGTTTATCGGCATATTTTGCTTTTATCGCACCAAGCTCTTCTTTGATGACCTCCAAAAGCTTTTCCTCCGAGCCTAAAATCGAACGCAAATATTTAATAAGCGCTATAACCTCTTTATATTCATTTTCCAACAGCTCAACCTCAAGGTTTGTAAGCCGCGCAAGGCGCATATCAAGTATTGCCTGCGCCTGAACACCGGTCAGGTTAAATTCTTTCATCAAGCTGTGTTTAGCTTCTTCGGTATTTTTGGAGGCACGTATAATTTTAATTACGCGGTCAATATTTTTCACGGCAATTATGAGCCCGAGTAATATGTGCTCGCGCTTTTCAGCTTTCTCTAAATCAAATTGAGTTCTGCGCGTAATCACATTTTTTTGATGCCCAATATAATAATCAATAATACTTACAAGACCGAGCTGTTTTGGCGACCCATCCGCAATCGCCATCATGTTAATGCCGAATGTCGTCTGCAAATCAGTATATTTATACAGCAAATTCAGTATTTTTTCAGAATCATGACCTTTTTTAAGCTCTATTACCGCTCTGATTCCTTCTCTGTCCGATTCATCGCGTATGTCATCAATGCCCGCAAACAGTTCCTTTTTATTTTCGCTTACTGCAAGTATCTTCTCAAGCATTACAGATTTTTTTACTTCATACGGAACTTCTGTTATTACAATAAGATTTTTTCCTGTTTTTGTCTTTTCGATATGCGTTTTTGCGCGCACCAATATTTTGCCTTTGCCCGTTTCATATGCCTGCTGCAAGCCATCTCCGCCTAAAATGTAACCGCCCGTCGGAAAATCAGGTGCCTTAATATGTTTTGTTATGTCTTGAAGGCTGCACAGCGGATTATCAATGCGCGTCACAAC
>JAVXIJ010000006.1:0-33744 GCA_036648415.1 Christensenella sp. | reverse complement strand
GCTTTTTTCTTTCTTTTTACACTGGGTTTTTCATAATGCTCACGTTTCCTGATCTCAGCCAGCACCCCTGCTCTTGCGCACTTACGCTTAAATCTTCTCAGAGCACTTTCCAGTGTTTCATTTTCGCCTACGCGTATCTCAGACATTAATCTCCCCTCCTCCCGTACTCTGTTCCCATCCAAAATAGGAACTGGGAGTTATTTCATACCACTGTATTATAGTCAAAACACAGCAATCTGTCAACCGCTATCACACAAAATTATCAAGATTACTGCGCGGTAACTTTTTTATCTCAATAATCTGCATTTATATACCGCTGCAATATACATTTTCAGCCCGGAGGCCAGCTTAAGGAGCGTCCGCCTAAAAGGTGCATATGCAAGTGTTTTACCGTCTGCCCTCCGTTTTCTCCTGTGTTAAACACAAGACGAAAACCGTCATTCGCTATACCGCGCTCCGCTGTAATTTTCTGTGCAGCTTTCATCATAGCATCCACATACGCAAAATCCTCACCCTGCACATTAAGAATACTGTCAAAATGCTTTTTAGGAATAATCAATATATGCTCCGGTGCTTTTGGGTCAATATCCGCAAATGCGTAAACCATATCATCCTCATACACTTTGTTTGATGGGATTTCTCTTGCGATAATTTTACAAAACAAGCAATCATCCATTGTTATAACTCCTATCTTATTATTTTCCATATAAAATATTATTTTTATATTCAGTCAGCAAAACATCCTTTAGCTCACCCGTCACACCCTCTGCGCATACACGCAAATAACGTTCTGTATAACCTTCTGCGCCGCCGTTCACATATTGCTCAAACAAAACAGTTTGCTCTGTATGCAAAAACTGTTCTGCATATTCACGCTCAAGCTCTCTTCCTATTTCTATCAAACGATTGGCACGCTCACGGCGCACCGCTTGCGGTACACTGTTTTTCATACTTGCCGCAGGAGTTCCCTCCCGCTCTGAATATGGAAACACATGAATCCGCGAGAAACGCTGCGCTTTTACAAATTCGCATGACATCAAAAACTCTTGTTCCGTTTCTGTCGGAAAACCTGTTATAACATCTGTAGTGATTGCAGGATTATCATACACCTCGCGTATATTAGCTATATATTGTGCAAACTGTGCGGTGGTATACTTTCTGTTCATACGCATAAGCACAGCATCGCTCCCACTTTGCAGTGACACATGAAAATGCGGGCATATTTTATGCAGCTGTACCAATTCATGCAAAAACTCAACCGTCAGAATGTGCGGCTCCAAAGACCCTAAGCGTATACGCTCGATCCCGCAAACAGCATTCAAACCGCGCAACATATCAATAAGGCTCGCACCATTATCCTGTCCATAAGATGAAATATGTATACCCGTCAGCACAATTTCTTTCACACCATTTTGTGCAAGCATTTTTGCTTCTGTAATTATACTTTTTTCTTCACGCGACCGCACACGCCCACGCACATACGGTATTATACAATAACTGCAAAAATTATTGCAGCCTTCCTGTATCTTGATATAACCGCGGGTCAATTCTCCTCCGGTGCTGACTTTCAGTTCTTCAAAAACACTTGCTATTTCCCCAACACAATTTATTTTTTTCCCATTTAAACATTCGCGCACAATCTTAACAATCGCTCCTCGCTCCTCTGTGCCCACTACTGCGCTTACTCCCTCAATTGCAAGTATATCCGCACTCTCTCGCTGCGCCAAGCAGCCGCAAACACAGATTATTGCATTGGGATTATTATGATGTAACCTACGTATCATGTTGCGCGATTTTTTATCAGCGGTATTGGTAACCGTACATGTATTTATAAGATATACATCTGCTGCCTCGTGTACATCCACGCGCGTAAATCCATCTGCCTCAAGCAACTCTGTCATCGCATTTGTATCATATTGATTAACCTTACAGCCAAGCGTATATGCCGCAACTTTCATATTATTTCCCCATATATTCGTATTGTATCATCGCAGCAGCGGCGACTCCCGCCGTTTCTGAGCGAAAAATAAGCTTTCCGAGCGTACAACAAACCACGCCCGCTTCCTCAAGCATTTCAATTTCGCCTTTCGTAAAACCACCCTCAGGTCCTATCAACAAAGAAATATCCTGCATCTCTTCACGCTCAAGCACATCTTTTATAGATATATCATGCTCATCTTCATATGCAACAAGCCTTATGCCGCTTTTATTTTTCAGCTCTGTCGCAGCCTGTTTTAACGTAATAAGCTCGCTCACGGCAGGGACACGCGCTCTTCCGCATTGCTTTGCCGCCTCAAGCGCAATACGCGCTTCACGTTCCGCAAGCTTTGCAGCCGATTTTGCGTCCGGCCGCTTAACACATCGTTCACTCAAAAAAGGAACAAACGCATATATCCCCGCTTCAGTGCATTTCTGCACTGCATAATCCATATGATCGCTTTTTATTACCGCTTGATACAGCGTAATTTTTATAGGCAACTCTTTTTCTGACAATACTTTTTCTCTAAGCTTAACCGTTACATTTTGCTCATCCGTTTCAGCAATCTCGCAAATATAATCCATGCCGCTTCCGTCAAACAGAACCAGCTCATCTCCAACGCGCATACGCAGCACACGCAAAATATGCATCGCTTCACTTCCGGTTATTATTATTGTATCTTCTGTAATGTTTTGTTTAAAAAAGCGCCTCATCCTCTATATTTGCACGCGATTGCCCGCCATTCTCCGTCCTCTTCTATTTGTATTATTTTACAGCCCTCCGCGGCAAGCGAAGCTTTAACGTCCTCAAGCCTTGTATCAATAATTCCTGAGCAGATATACATACCGCCATTTTTCATGTATTGCTTTACAGTGCTGTTAAGCTTTATCACAATATCCGCAATTATATTTGCCACTACTATATCAGCCTTTAAATCCTTGGGCGCTTCTGAAAGCAAATCCGACTTTTTCACATCAATTATTTCTTTGCAATCATTTATCGCTGCATTTTTCGTGGTTACCTCTATCGCAACCGGATCAAGGTCAAGAGCATAAACCTTGCTTGCGCCAAGTTTCGCCGCCGCTATTGAAAGTATACCGCTTCCGCAGCCTGCATCAATGACCTGCATACCGCTTTCCATATATTCTTCCAAAAAGCGCACACACATACGCGTCGTTTCATGATTTCCTGTCCCAAATGCCATCCCAGGGTCAAGCTCTATTACAATTTCATCCTGCCCCGCCGAATATTCCTCCCACGTAGGCTTTACAACCACAAAATCCGAAAGCTTTACCGGCTTAAAATACGCTTTCCACGCATTTTCCCAATCTTCCTCATGCACCGTTTGCGTAATCACCTCAAGGCTTCCTGTAGAAACCCCGAGCTCTATGCTCTTTATGCGCAGCACACGCGCTTTAATATCTGCAAGCACACCTGTTTCTTTCCCGTCACACGGGAAAAACGCAGCAACACAAAAAGGCACTTTCTCGAGCACCTCTTCATCCAGATAATCCCACGGCAGCCCGCCCTTAGCGCACCATTCATTGTCGCCCTCAATGACAACACCTTTAGCCCCCGCCGACATAAGCAACTCCGAGCAAATATCCTCAGCTTCTCTTTGTGTACGTATTCCGATTTTTAACCAGTCCATATCCACCGGTACCTCTCTTATAACTGTTTTATTATTATACCCGCAAATCAATTTAGATTGCAATAAAAAAAGCTCTCACTTTGTATAAAACAAAGATAAAAGCTCTTTTAAATAACCATAAGGCAATTACATAGCAGCACCGACAACCATACCGGCTAAAGCCGCCATAGCGATGATGAAAAGAATAATAGCAACAACAGATAAAATCGTGATGATCATTCCAAGAATTTTACCAATTTTTGCTTTTTTATCTGACGAATCAGCCTTAACGGCCTTTCCACCCATGATCCACGCAACAATAGCAAGAATAAATCCTACAATGCTAAGTACGCCCAACCCCAACGCAGGGCAAAAAGAAAGCGCTACGCAAACAGCAGCAATAATAGCAATAACTAATGATACCATAATATATTTCCCCCCTTCTTCATTCATTGTGATTAGCCGTCTTTCAACAAAACAGCAATCAACTTAATAAATATTATAACTTAATTATCAAGGCGCGTCAAACATAAAATCACACTATACGAAATATACTTTTTTAAGTTCACCATAATATTTCACATTACTGAACTTAAAAAGCATCTGTAGGCTTAGAAAAATTCGTTTCTTTATCTTTTGTCCTGATTTGCGCTTCAAATTCGCGCAGAATTTTCCTTTGCCGTTCATTTAACTTTTTAGGAATTTGTACATTTGCGCGTACATAAAGATCTCCCATGCGGTTTGAATTCAAATATTTTATTCCCTTACCCTTTAAGCGAACAACTGCGCCCGGCTGCGTTCCCGCTTCCACCTTATAGCGTACTTTCCCTTCAAGCGTCGGAACCTCCACATCCTCTCCAAGCGCCGCCTGCATCATCGTAATATCCATATCGAGATACAAATCATTTCCCAAACGTTCAAACAGCTTATGTGGCTTTACAGAAATTACAATCTGTAAATCTCCCGTCTGTCCGCCCCGTTTGCCCGCATTACCCTCACCACGCATGGTGAGCACCTGCCCATTATCAATGCCCGCAGGAATATTAACCGTAATCGTACGTTGACGCTGTACAGTTCCCTTACCCTTACACTTTTCGCATGGAGTATCTACAATTGTGCCCTCTCCTCCGCAAGTGCGGCAAGGCTGAACATTTACAAAATTTCCAAACATCGTTTGCTGCTGCACACGCTCCTGCCCCGTACCGTTACAGGTTGGACAGGTACGCCGATTTGTTCCTTTTGCCGCGCCCGTACCATTGCACTCATCACACTGTTCAAGACGTGACACCATTATATCATGCTTCACGCCATGCGCCGCTTCCTCAAACTCAAGCCGCATATTAACGCGCAAATCCGCCCCGCGCTGCGGTCCGTTTTGGGGATGGCTGCGCCCTCCGCCGCCGAAAATGTTATCAAAAATATCACCGAAACCGCCAAAGCCCTCAAAACCGCCAAAGCCGCCTTGACCGCCGCCCGCACCGTTAAAATCAGCGCTTCCATAGGTATCATATTGCTGACGCTTTTGATCGTCGCTCAAAACCTGATAAGCTTCGTTTATTTCCTTAAACTTGTGCGCAGACTCCTCATCCCCCTTATTAAGGTCAGGATGATACTTTTTCGCAAGCTTTCTGTATGCACTTTTTATTTCATCAGCATCGGCATCTTTGCCTACGCCTAATGTTTCATAATAATCATTTGCCAACTTCTCTATACCTCTCACCCCCAAAAAGCCAAAGCGAAAACACGCTCCGGCTTTTGGGAATCATCTTTATTTATACACTGTCAATCTTTCTTCTCGTCGTCCTTTTTGTCCTCATCCACCACTTCATAATCAGCATCTACAACATTATCATCCTGCTTTGCTCCGCCGTCTGCCGCTCCGCCTGCTGCGCCTCCCGCCGCATTCTGCGCAGCATCCGCCTGCTGATAAATCTTGCCGAATGTATCAAATGAAACTTTTTGCAATTTCTCGGTCGCCGCCTTAATTGTATCAGGGTCGCTCGTTTTCAGTGCTTCTTTAGTCGCCTCAAGCTCATCGGTAACCTTCTTTTGATCATCCTTTGAAACCTTATCACCTAAATCCTTAAGTGTTTTCTCTGTTTGATACACAAGCGAATCTGCATTGTTGCGTGCTTCCACTTCTTCCTTACGCTTTTCATCCTCTGCCGCAAACTTTTCAGCGTCCTTTACAGCCTTATCAATCTCATCATCTGAAAGATTTGTAGATGCCGTAATTGTAATCTTTTGCTCTTTACCCGTTCCTAAATCCTTAGCGGATACATTAACAATTCCGTTTGCATCAATATCAAATGTAACCTCTACCTGCGGAACACCGCGAGGTGCCGGAGCAATACCCGTCAAGGTAAAACGTCCTAATGTCTTATTAGCCGCAGCCATCTCACGTTCACCCTGCAACACATGAATTTCTACACTTGTCTGTCCGTCCGCCGCAGTGGAGAACACCTGGCTCTTTTTCGCCGGAATCGTTGTGTTTCTGTCAATCAGCTTAGTGCAAATTCCGCCCATTGTTTCAATACCAAGTGAAAGTGGCGTTACATCAAGCAACAACACATCCTTAACTTCTCCGCCTAACACGCCCGCCTGAATTGCCGCGCCCATCGCAACGCATTCATCAGGATTGATACCCTTGAAAGGCTCTTTTCCTGTAATACGCTTAACCATATCCTGCACCGCCGGAATTCTTGAAGAACCGCCTACGAGCAATACCTTGTCAATTTTATCACTGCTTATACCGGAATCTTTTATTGCACTTGAAGTAGGCCCTTCAGTCTGCGCAACCAAATCTGCCGTCAATTCATCAAACTTTGCACGCGTAAGATTAAGGTCAAGATGCTTAGGACCTGACGCGTCCGCCGTAATAAACGGCAAATTGATATTCGTTTGCAGTACACCCGAAAGCTCAACCTTAGCTTTTTCAGCCGCTTCTTTTAGACGCTGTATAGCAATTTTATCTTTTGATAAATCTATACCGTTGCTCTTTTTAAACTCTCCGACCATCCACGCAACGACCTTATCATCGAAATCATCACCGCCCAGACGATTGTTCCCGCTTGTTGCCAGCACTTCAATTACACCATCACCGATTTCCAGTAAAGATACATCAAAAGTACCGCCGCCCAAATCATAAACCAAAACCTTTTGGTTGTGATCTTTTTCCAATCCATATGCAAGCGCTGCCGACGTTGGCTCATTCACAATACGCAGCACCTCAAGCCCTGCAATTCTGCCGGCGTCTTTTGTGGCCTGTCGCTGTGAATCACTGAAATATGCCGGTACAGTGATAACCGCTTGGGTAACCGTTTCACCTAAATATGCTTCTGCATCCGCTTTTAATTTTTGCAAAATCATCGCTGAAATTTCCTCAGGCGAATATGTTTTGCCGTCAATCTCAATTTTTCTGTCCGTACCCATATCGCGTTTAATGGAGCTTACCGTATGGTCAGGATTTGTTACCGCTTGGCGCTTTGCCACTTGCCCGACAAGACGTTCGCCGTTATTTGAAAACGCTACAACCGACGCTGTTGTTCTTCCGCCCTCTGCATTAGGAATTACGACGGCTTCGCCGCCCTCCATCACAGCCACGCAAGAATTTGTTGTTCCTAAATCAATACCAATTACTTTACCCATTTATAAAATCCTCCCATAAATTTGTTTTTTATATTTTATGAAGCCTTCGCTTCATTTTGCCACTTTTACCATCGTGTGCCGCAGCACCCTATCATTTAAACTATATCCTTTTTGCAGCACCTCTACAATTTGATTTGGCTCAAACTCCTCAGCCTCCAGCTGCATGACTGCGTTATGTACTGTAGGGTCAAACTGCCCATCCGCAGGTATTTCCTCCACACCTAAATTTTTAAGTGTTTCCTGTAGTTGACGCATTATCATGCTTATTCCCTCTACAAACGCTTCATCTGCACATTCTGCGGTCAGCGCACGTTCAAAATTATCAAGCACGGGCAAAATTGCCATTGTCGCATCTGCCACACCGTTTTGAAAGGATGTGGTCGCAAGCGTTGCATTACGTTTTCTGTAATTATCAAAATCTGCACGTTCACGCTGCAAAGCGGCTATATACTCGTCTTTTTCTGCCTCAAGCACTTTCAATTTTTCTTGCATTTTGTCTTTTTTTGCTCTTGGCTTAGCTTCCTTCTTTTCTTCAACTTTTTTCTCGGGCTCTGCGACTTTTTCCGCTGGGTTCTGCCCTTCTTCTATCACTTCTTCCGCAATCACGTCATCCTGTTTTTCATCTTTTATTTCTGTCAATTTTCTTTACCTGCCTTATTTATTTCTATCTTCTGTTTCCAGCAAGCATGAGAGAATATCATTCAAACTCATACCCACATAATTAAGTACCGACAATACTCGCGCATAATCCATACGCGTAGGGCCAATAACTCCAAACGAACCTATCTTTTCTCCGCCGACCTTATATGTCGCTGTCACAATACTCATATCTTTAAAATCATCATACGGATTTTCACGTCCGATATGTATAGAGAATTCCATATCTGTTGCACTCGACATCATCTTATAAAGTCTGTCTTTTGTTTCCAACAGCTGTAAAAAATGCTGTGCCTTAGCCACATCCTTATATTCAGGATAATTAAAAATGTTTTGTTCCCCGCCAAACACCAGCTCTTTTTTTTCGCGATTTACATTTATCGCATCCAGCACCTCGTTCATAATCATCTTTTGCTCCTGAAGTGCCTCCATGCAGGTGTTTTTAATAATATCCTCTGCTTCGCTCATCGAAACATTTTGCACCTTATCAGTAAGCATATTTGAAAGTATCTCAAGCTGATGAACATCCATAGCAATGGGCACACTTATCATGGTGTCCTGCACAAGCCCTTTATCAGTTACAAAAATCAACAGCGCTTTTGTATCGGTTATTTTCACAATCTGTATGCGCCGCAACTTAATTCCCTCGAAATTTGGCGTTGTTACCATCGAAATATGCTTTGTCACATCTGAAAGCGCCTTTGCAGCAGATGTAAGCACTGTACCTATTTCGCCTATACGCGTGTCAAAATAATTATGTATAAACGATGCTTCATCCTTTGTAACACTTCCCACATGTATCATGCGATCAACATACAAACGATACGCAATATCGCTCGGTGTTCTGCCTGCGGATGTGTGCATTTGGTCTAAAAAGCCAAGCTCTTCAAGATCCGCCATTTCATTTCTGATGGTCGCCGGACTGTATTCAAGATTCGGCTTTTTGGAAAGTGTGCGCGACCCTACCGGAATTCCGGTATCTATGTAATCATCTATTATAGCTTTTAAAATTTTTAGCTTTCTATCCGATAATTCCATATCGCATACTCTCCTCTCTTAATATATACACAAAAAACCGGCCTTAAACCGATTTGTTAGCACTCATGTCTGCCGAGTGCTAATCCCTTGATATAAAGATACCACCGCAAGCGGTGGTTGTCAATACGGTTTAGAAAAATACTGCCTTTTTAGAGTGAACTTTTCATGAACACATATGTCATTAAAAGCACTAAATTATCCTCAGCAAAGCGTTACTGTGTGCGCATCACAAGTTTTTTGTCAATATTGCAACAAGTTGATTCTGCAAATCAAAGCCACGCCTTGTGGGGCATATTGAACGATCATCTGTTTTAGCCAATCCAAAACGTATCGCTTCATCTGTTTCTTGTGAATATGTGCTCCTAAAATCCTCATTAAATCGGCTTTTATAGTCATAAAATGTAAATCCGTTTTTTAATCGCAATTTAAGCATTATATACTCAAGTTTTCTTTCCGTATCACTCACAAGCTCCGACGAAGCGTATTGCAAATTTCCTCTTGACAGCCTTTCAATATACTCCTCAACATTATCAGTATTGGCAAAGCGCATATGATCTATACACGAATGTGCCGCCGCCCCGAGCCCCAAATAGTCGCGCACATTCCAATATTTCATATTATGAGCGCAAACGCAACCATCTTTTGCAAAATTTGAAATCTCGTAATTAGTGTACCCGTGCGCTTCAAGCAGCTCTTGTGCCGCATGATACATCTCAATATCAGCATCCTCGCCCACCGCAGTAAGCTCGCCCTCCTGCACCATACGCCATATCGGCGTTCCCGATTCTATTTTAAGCGCATATGCAGAAATATGCTCAGGTTCTTTTTCCATAACATATTGAAGCGTTTTTATCCAGTCATTCGGCGTTTGTTTAGGCACAGCATAAATCACATCAATATTTATATTAGAAAAACCTGCCGCGCGCGCCGCATTAAACGCCGCATCAAACTGCTCTTTTGTATGGCTGCGCCCAAGTGTTTTCAGCAAATTTTCCTGCGCCGCCTGCAACCCTATGCTCAAACGATTTACACCTGCCGCGCGATACATATTCAGTTTATGCGGTGTAAGTGAACACGGGTTTGCTTCAAGCGTAATCTCCGCATCCTCACACAAGTCATAATTTTCTCGGATGTTGTCCAACACCCCTGCAATGTAACGTGCAGATGGATATGACGGCGTTCCGCCTCCGAAAAACACGGAATCAACTTTACGCTTATACATCTTTCCCGTTATTTCGATTTCTTTTTTAAGCGCACAAAAATATGCGTCTACCCACTCCTTACACTCAACAGACACAAAATCACAATAATTACATTTTTTCAAACAAAATGGTATATGTACATATAATCCAAGCATTCAGCTGTCCTTATCAGTCCATCTTAAGCACGCTCATAAAAGCCTCTGACGGTACTTCCACATTGCCTACCTGACGCATACGCTTTTTACCCTCTTTTTGCTTTTCAAGAAGCTTCTTTTTACGCGAAATATCACCGCCGTAGCACTTTGCAAGCACGTCTTTTCTAAGCGCTTTTACTGTTTCACGCGCTATTATTTTTCCGCCGATTGCCGCTTGAATAGGTATTTCAAACATCTGGCGCGGGATTACTTCCTTTAATTTTTCTGCAATACCTCTACCGCGTGCATAGGCGCGATCCTTATGCACAATAAGTGACAGCGCATCACACATATCTCCATTCAGCAAAATATCCAACCGCACAAGCTCGCTTTTCGTATAACCCTGCACCTCATAATCCATAGACGCATATCCGCGCGTACGCGATTTAAGATTGTCAAAAAAATCATAAATTATCTCATTTAGCGGAATTTCATAATGCAGTACCACACGAGTTGCCTCAATATATTCCATGTTCTTAAATACACCGCGCTTGTCCTGACACAGCTCCATTACCGCGCCTACATAAGTATCGGGAGTCATAACGCTTACTTTTGCGATAGGCTCTTCCATATAGTCCACCATGGATAAATCAGGTAGATTTGTCGGATTTTCTATTTCCGTTTCCTCTCCGTTCATCATATGCACACGATATGAAACGCTTGGAGCGGTTGTAACAAGGTCAAGGTCAAATTCACGTTCCAGGCGTTCCTGAATGATTTCCATATGCAAAAGCCCTAAAAAACCACAGCGAAAACCAAAGCCCAACGCAACCGATACTTCAGGGTCATAAATAAGTGACGCATCATTTAAATGCAGCTTTTCAAGCGCATCGCGCAAATCATCATATCTTGCGCCATCCGCCGGATATATACCGCAATACACCATCGGAGTTATCTTTTTATATCCTGCAAGTGCCTCGCCGGCAGGGTTTGCGCTATCTGTTACAGTGTCGCCCACGCTTGTTTCCGCTACATTTTTTATGCTCGCCGCAATATAGCCGACATCCCCCGCCTGTAGCTGCTTTACCGGAATAAACTCCGGTGCAAAAACGCCCACCTCTGTGGCTTCAAACACTTTACCCGTAGCCATAAACTTAATTTTTGTGCCCTCTGAAACTCGTCCGTCAAGCACACGCACATAGCTTATCGCGCCCTTATAATTATCATAAACCGAATCAAATACCAACGCCTTAAGAGGCTTATCCTCATCCCCCGACGGCGGCGGCAATTTATCAACGATTGCTTCTAAGACCTGTGCTACATTTTCTCCGCTTTTAGCGCTTATACGCGGCGCATCCGAAGCATCCAACCCCAATACATCTTCAATTTCCTTAGCAATTTCATCAGGACGAGCACTTGGCAAATCCACCTTATTTATAACCGGAATTATCTCTAAATTATTATCCATCGCCAAATACACATTGGCAAGCGTCTGCGCCTCTATGCCCTGCGTTGCATCCACCACTAACACAGCGCCCTCACACGCAGCTAAGGAGCGCGATACCTCATATGTGAAATCAACGTGCCCCGGAGTATCAATAAGATTCAGCTCATAGTCCATACCGTCGCGTGTATAGATCATCCGCACCGCTTGTGACTTGATCGTGATACCGCGCTCACGCTCAAGCTCCATTGTATCAAGTAATTGTTCCCTTATATCTCGTTGTGCCACTGTTCCTGTCATTTCAATGAGTCTATCGGCAAGTGTCGACTTGCCATGATCAATATGTGCAATTATGCAAAAATTCCGTATATTTTTTTGGTACTCGTTTTTCATATATTCTCCTATATTCTCCACAATACGCCATATTGTATTGCTGTTTATCAAATCGCTGCATATGCAGCACATTCCAAAAACTGCTGTCTTACACTGATATATCTGTACTGCGCGTTGCATTAAACTGATTTACTGTAAAACTGCGAAACTCTAAACAATCTATCAACTGTAATAATACGCGATTTGCAGTACAAAATCAATAAAATAATCGGTGACATAGCAATCAATTATGTATATAATGAATATAAACGTAATTACAGCTTATCTTTAAATTTTAATTTATATATAAGGAGAATAGCTTATGACATATCAACAAACCTATCAAATATGGAAAGATGCACTTGAAGACAGTGAATATACAGCCGAACTTGCATTATCGGCAGCGGACGAAAACACATTGCAGGATTCCTACTATAAGGAAATGGAATTTGGCACGGCAGGAATGCGCGGCATTATAGGCATGGGCACAAACCGTATGAATGTTTTTACAGTAAAGCGTGCAACACAAGCGCTTGCAAACAATATACTCGCGCACGGTGACCCTGTGGCAGGGGTGGCAATTGCCTATGACACACGTAAAAACAGTGAGCTTTTTGCGCGCGAAACAGCAGGCGTGCTATGCCAAAACGGTATAAACGTATTTATGTATGATACACCGCACAGCGTTCCGCAGCTTTCATTTACTATACTTGAACTTAAGACTACCGCCGGCGTTGTAATAACAGCGAGCCACAATCCTCCGCAGTATAACGGCTATAAGGTGTATGGTGACGATGGCGGACAATGCCCTGTTGCGGATTCCGATCGTATCACAGACTATATTTCCAAAATCAACGATATGTTTCATATTAAATCCATGCCGCTTGAAAAAGCTGAAAAAAACGGTTTACTCACCTACATCGGCAAGGAACTTGATGAAATTTATTTTAACAAGGTTGAGGCACTGTGCATTCATCCCGAAATAATGCAAGAGCAAGCAGACAAACTTAATATTGTATACACACCTCTGCATGGCACAGGAAATATCCCTGTGCGCCGTGTCCTCACAGACCTTGGTATAAAACGGTTGCACGTTGTCACCGAGCAAGAGCATCCTGACCCTGCATTTTCCACTGTGAAAGCGCCTAATCCCGAAGAACGCCAATGTTTTGACCTTGCAATTGCGCTTGCAAACAAAAAAAATGCCAACCTCATTTTGGCAACCGACCCTGACAGCGACCGTTTGGGAGTTGCCGTCAGAAATTCAGAGCACGAATTTGTAATCTTAACCGGCAACCAAATTGGTTGTTTACTTATGGAATATGTACTTTCGCAAAAACAAAACACCTTCATCGGTGATGAATTCGTGGTAAAATCCATAGTTACCGGCGACATGGCAGACACCATTGCGCAGCATTACGGCGTCGCACTGCGCAGTGTATTCACCGGGTTCAAATTTATCGCAGAGCAAATCAAGCTTTCCGAGCGCACCGAAAGCGGCAAATTTGTATTTGGCTTTGAAGAAAGCTATGGGTATTTGCAGGGCACATTTGTACGTGACAAAGATGCAGTACAGGCTTCCATGATGATTGCAGAAGCCGCATGCTATTATTCTTCAATCGGAAAAACACTTTATGAAGCACTGATTGATATGTATAAAAAATATGGCTGGTTTGAAGAACTTGTTATCTCTAAAACACTGTACGGCAAGGAAGGTATCGCAAAAATACAAAATGCAGTCAGCACACTGCGTGCTGATTATCCTACATCCATCGGGGACTTCCCCGTGTTTGCTGTACGCGATTATTTAAAGCAGCAACGTATTGATTTTTGCACCGGCAAGGTTGAGCCCATCGATATGGAAACCTCAAACGTGCTCTACTTTGAACTTGACGGCGGACGCTTCATCATACGTCCCTCCGGCACAGAACCTAAACTGAAATCTTATCTTTCTACATCCTCTGCAAGAAGACAAGATGCGGAAGATTTACTTAACAAGCTAAAATTAAGCGCAGAAAATCTCATAAATCAATTAACCGATTAGGAGAACATAAAATGAAAGCAGAAATACGGCACATGGTAGTATTTAACTTAAAATATGAAAAAGATGATCCCCGCGCGATAGATTTTATCGCAACAGCAAAAAAGGTTTTTGCCGGTATTCCCTTTGCCGAAAATGTAATGCAATGTTGGGAGATAAGTCCCAAAAACAAATACACCTATGGTTTTTCATTTGATTTTATGAAACCCGAGGATTATGAACGCTATAACAACCACCCTGACCATTGCAAATTTGTAGCTGAGCGTTGGAACACAGAAGTTACTGATTTCATGGAAATAGATTTTAAAGAAATGTAAAAAGCTGCATTAGTTCACATTGGTTTAAAGGGCGCATATATGAAGTGCGCCCTTTATTTTAATTAAAATGATGTCCAGCCGCCATCAGTTTGCATTGTCGCACCTGTCATATGGGACGCATCATCAGAAGCTAAAAACAGAATAGATGCAGCCTGCTCATCCGCCGTTGCTTCACGCTCCTGCATTGTTTTTGTTTTCTGTCCTGCCATAGACTGTGCCTGTGATGCATCCATGCCCGCAGCAATCGCTTCTTTTTGCTTCTGTACAACATATTCATATGCTTCCGCAACCATCGGAGTATCCGTACCCGCCGGATTTACAGAATTAACTCTAATATTAAACCGCGCATAATCCAACGCTAAATTTTTAGTAAGCCCATTCACTGCGTGTTTTGACGCAACATATGCCGGATTTCCGGGCAAGCCCGTCATGCCTGCAATAGAAGCATTATTAACAATAACACCGCCGTTACCCTGTGCTAAGAACTGTGCAAGCTCATGCTTTGCGCAGAAAAACACACTGTAAAAATTATTCGCAAACGTATATTCAACATCTTCCTTTTTTTGTTGATGCACAGGACTCGGAGTGCCCATCACCCCTGCATTATTTACCGCAATATCGAGTTTTCCGAACGTTTCAACCGTTCTTTTTACCATTTCAACAGCGTTTTCCTCCACTGAAATATCCAGATGCAAAAAAATTGCGCTGCCGCCCGCCGCCTTTATGCACGCAAGCACTGCTTCGCCCTCCGCTGCAAGTTTATCAACCAACACTACCTCAGCGCCTTCACTTGCCGCACGTTTTGCAGTCGCCGACCCTATTCCACGCGCCGCACCCGTTACAATCATAACCTTGCCATCAAATCGCCCTTCAATAATATTCATCATACACTCCTTTTATTCTATGATTACACTATTTTAATTTTTCGGCAACGCGCTCCGCTATACGCTCCACTAACACATCAAGCGCATTCATATATCCGTTTAACACACCGCCTTGCGGTAAAACATCCTCAGCATTTGTTTCAGCGGCGCTGCACAACGGCTGTCCGCCGCAACTGTTTCCCGATTTTTTTCTTATTTCAAGCAGCGGCTTTATCTGCGCGCAGCTTAAATAATTAGTTTTCCCCAATATATTTTCAGTATACATAGTAATTACTGCATAATTCTCCACCGCCTCCAGCCTATAAAATGCCTGTGTTAAATCTTTTCCCCATGTAAGCGCACCATGATTTGCAAGCAACACCGCATTATGCGTCGTGCAAAAAGGCGCAATAGAATCAGGCACCTCATCCGTTCCCGGCGTGGCATATTTAGCTACCGGCACACTGCCCAAAAGCGCAATAGGTTCTGTCAAAATCGGTTTATCAAGCGCTATACCTGCAATAGAAAATGCCGTTGCTGCCTGCGGATGCGCATGCGTCACCGCCATAATCTCAGCATTTTCACGATATGCGCGAATATGCATTTTTATCTCGGATGACGGTGCATATTCTCCCCCGCGTAAAATCTCCCCGTCAAGCGTCATTTCTACAAGCATATCCTCCGTCATAAAACCTTTAGACACACCCGTCGGTGTAGCAATAACAGTATTTTCCGATATGCGGCAGCTTATATTTCCGTCATTTGCCGCCACAAAACCCTTTTGATACATTCTGCGTCCGATTTCTAATATTTGTTTCTTGGCTTCTGAAGCAGACATATATTCTGTCATTTCTTATTCCCCGTTTCTATTTGCTGTTTTAACGATACCTCATACGGCGGATAAGCGATTCCATGCTCAGTAATAATTGCAGTAATAAGCTCTGCGTCCGTCACATCAAAACTCGGATTATACACCTTTACGCCCTCCGGTGCCATACGCTTTTCATACCACATTTCCGTTACTTCCTCTGCCGCTCGCAGCTCAATATGAATATCATCACCTGTATTACAGTTCATATCAAGAGTTGATGTAGGCGCGCACACATAAAACGGTATATTATAACGCTTTGCAGCCAATGCAACGTAAGATGTACCGATTTTGTTGGCAGTATCTCCATTTGCTGCCACACGATCACAGCCCACAAACACAGCATCCACCCATCCTTGCTTCATAACAGACGGTGCCATATTATCACAAATCAGCGTGGTATCAATCCCTGCCTCTGTAAGTTCAAACGCCGTAAGCCGTGCCCCTTGTAAAAGCGGACGCGTTTCATCACAAAACACATGGAAATCATACCCGCGCTCATGCCCCAAGTACATAGGCGCTGTTGCCGTACCATATTTTGAAGTCGCCAGCTGTCCCGCATTGCAGTGCGTCAGCAGACCCATTTTAGGTTTGAGCAACGATAAACCATGCTCACCTATTGCTCGACATACGCGTATATCCTCCGCCTTAATCTCGTTTGCTTCCTCAAACAGCAGCGTTTTAATTTCAGCCACCGTTTTCTCTTTATTTGTACACACGATACCATCCATACGTGAAAGCGCCCACGAAAGATTTACCGCAGTCGGACGCGCCGAATCAAGATAATCGCGCGCCGTACAAAATTTCGCGTAAAACGCATCAAAATTAGTTTCATCTATTTCTTTCGCCGCAAGATATATTCCAAACGCTGCACAAACACCGATTGCCGGAGCACCGCGCACCTGCAATGTATAAATTGCATCCCAAATACTTTTTTGACTTTTCAAGCTCACAATTTCTTTTTCACTCGGCAGCTTAGTCTGATCAATTATAAGAATAGCGCTCTTGTTATCATCGAGCGCCACCGTTTCCATATCAAAAATCGTTTTCATATTCTCTCCTATATTTACTTTTTCTTCTCGCTGCGCAAACCCACACGCGCAAAATTCTGCTTTTTTTCTTCTGTCAAATGTTCATTATCCTGCACGGCGTACACACTGTTTTGCGCATCCACCGGTTCAAAATCTGTAGTTAAATATTTGGCATATTCCTCATACGGAACTTTACTGGTGGTTGACACCACGGCTTGTTTTTCAGTCGGCTCATCTACCTCACGGTGTAACGCACGAAATTCCTCTGTTAAATTTGACACTGTACCATCATCAATATCATCTGAAAAGTTCATGTTCTGCTGTTCAACAATCTGACGCAAACGCTCTTCTCCGTTTATATTAAGCATTTCAGGAATAGCTATCACCATATCTATAACTGTATCGGTCTGCCCGTATGCACTTTCTGCCGCACATATCACAAACTGCCCCTGCTTTGCCCCGAGCTTATCTGCCGCTAAAAACAACTTGCCCGTTTCACGCATTGTAGCAATATCTATTGAAACCGCCACCAAAAGCTCCGCTCCGTATAAATCATCGGATTTCGTAATACTGTTTGCATACCCTATTATTTTTGCTAACTGCATCTTATATGCCTCCTGAGCTTTATAACTTCTTATTTTATATTAAAGTGTACACGAAACAATGTCAACCGTGAAAAGAAAAAAGCGCATCCAAAAGGGTACGCTTTTCCCGGTAAACAACCTAAGCTTTCTTAAATATTCTTACAGTTCATACTTTTTAATCATTTTGCGTGCAAAAGCTATACTTTCACGCACAAACGTATCCCCATCCGGCGCCAATTTGCGCCATACCCATGTGCTCATATTATCTGTGCAATCCGCAAAGCCTTCAAACCCAAGATAACCATCAAAGCCAATTTCCTTAAATGCTCTGAAAACGCCATCCCAATCAACATGTCCTGTGCCGGGAATTCCTCTGTCATTCTCACACATATGAAAGTTGGAAAGCTTCTTGCCTGCCATAACAACTGCATCATGAAAACTCTTTTCTTCCACATTCATATGATAAGAATCAAGATGTATAAACGCATTTGGTTCATCAATCATATTCGTGAGTCTAACCGCTTCTTCCGCCGTATTAAGCAAATATGACTCATAACGCGTCACCGGTTCAAAGGCAATAGACATCCCAAAATCTGCCGCATATCTTGCCAATTCTTTCATGCTGCTTGCGCTGAATTCCCATTCCTGTTCCGTAGGCATTTTCTTTGCATCTTTAAGATATTGCGAATAAATTACCCCTGAAAACATCTTTGCGCCCGCTTCCGCCGAAGCTTTAACACATTCTTTTAAATACTTAACACCATTTTTTCTGATATCCGCATCAAATGAAGTTACATCGACATCGTCTGCAAGCAACACGTTTGAAGTAGCAATTTCAAATCCATCAAGGCGTTCTTTTACTGCTTTTGGGTCAAATAAATCCAATCTCATCAATGGAATCTCAATAAAATCAAAACCCCAATCTTTTACTGTATCAATAATATTAAGCGTATTATTAGACCATTCACTGCACCATTCATATGCATGTATTCCTAATTTCATATTAAATTCCTTTCTTACTGCATAAATTCCTTAACTCGCTGTAAATTAGGTATAGATGTTTGTGCGCCCTTTACCGTTGTGCTGATTGCCGAAGCTGTTGATGCAAACTCAATCGCCTGCGCTATTTCATATCCCTGCGCAAGCGCCGCCGTAAATGCGCCTAAAAACACATCTCCCGCCGCAGTTGTATCAATAGCATTAACCTTTGGAGGACTAAACTTACGCAATTCACCATCGATCTGCGTAATACAGCCTGCTTTTCCAAGCGTTATTATCGGACAAGCAAATCCCATTTTAAGCAACTTGTCAAGGCAATGCTCTGCCGAAATGTCATCCGTCACTTTCATCCCTGTCAGTTGTCCTGCTTCAATCTCATTTGGCTTAATAAAATCCACAAGCGCCGGAATATCTTCCGGAATAGACTTTTGCGGAATCGGCGCGGGGTCCATAACCACAGTCATGCCCTTACTTTTTGCCATACGAACTGCCGCAAACACTGTATCTGCCTGAATTTCTGTTGTAATAAGCAAAAAACCATATTGTTCAAACAATGCTTCATTTTTTTCTATATCCTGTGGTGTAATAAGCGCATTTGCTCCGGGCGAAAACGAAATGGAATTGATACCTTCTTCATCAATTCGTATCATCGCAACACCTGCTGTTTCACCCTTTTCAATCAAAATATTATCAGTATTCACGTTATCAGAACGCATTGCAGCCAATAACTCTTTACTGAACATATCATCACCAAGTTTGCCGAAAAAACCAACCTGTCCGCCTAATCTTGAGGCTGCGACTGCTTGATTTCCGCTTTTTCCGCCCGGATATGTTGCAAAATTATCTGTTGCTACCGTTTCCGCCGGTGCCGGCATACGTTTCATGAACATAGTGAGATCCATGTTTATGCTTCCCATACACAAAATACGATTATTTTTACGCTTTTTCATCTCTAATGCTCCAGACTTCATCCATAAATTTCTTTGTTCTTTCAAGACTTACAGACTCTTTCCAATTATTGTTTTCCTTAAAATAACTTCCGACAATAGCCCCATCAGAGTATTTCAACAGCTCCTGAACATTTTCACATGTTGTACCGCTTCCTAAAATTACCGGAACTTTTACGCTCTGTGAAAATTCACGTACCTTTTCAGGTGTAGGTGCAATTCCCGTTTCAAACCCCGTAACAATAAGCGCTTCTGCGCCCTCTGTAACGGCATCATTTGCCTGCTCGCTCAGCGATCTATCAGAAATAATGAAATGACTGCCGTGCTTTACATTTACATCACATAAAAACAACACATCATCACGCGCATCAAGTGCAGTACGATACCTTGAAAGCTTGCCTCCCACTCCTTCTAAAATTCCGGCGTGAGAAACATACGCGTTCACCCATTCAAACACGCGAATCCAACGCGCATGAACGGCTACCGCAATCGCAAGCGCCTGTTCAGCACCATTAAGATGACAATTAACACCAATTGGAATCTTTACAGCTTCACTAACATGTACAGCCGCCGCTGTCATTGCCGCGATTGTTTCAAAACCAATGTCTTCTCCTTTAACATAAGGATAATCCCATATATTCTCAATCTGCAATCCGTCCACTCCGCCTTTTTCAAGAAGCTGAGCTTCGCTAACCGCAATATCTATTATCTGTTGCATACTCATTTTCTTTTTATCATACATCGGCGAACCCGGAAGCGGGCGCAAATGCACCATTCCTATAATTGGCTTTTCGTGTGTAAAAATTTGCTTGAGATCCATTTCTATTTCCTCATTTCATGATCCGGTCAATTTTATTTTTAACTTTTTCCGCCTCCGCTGCTGCTAAATATCCAACTGTTACAGCTGCTTTAAATGTCTTTTTGCCGTCAAGGCTTCTTACATTGCCTTTTTCTTTTTCAGCGGTATACCCTTCGGGCTCCGCTGTGCTTGGTAAAACCATACCCATAGATTGCCAATCATCATGATTCACCATCCAACGCACACCGCGATTCAACACAGATGCGTCATATGTAGTATAGTCCGCAGATCCATCCTTATGAACATACAGGAAATGCGCTTTTCCATCTTCGTCCATTTTTGCTCCGCGCAAAAACAACACGATTTCAGGATCATATACATCGCCTTCGTTAATAATTTTTGTAACCTTTACATCTTCTTGCACCCTCGCAAGCAAATCCATAAAAACAGGATCCGGTTCATTATACTGTGGAATGCTTACGCGAACAACCATATTTTCAGATGTCCATGGCAGTGTCTGAAAAATTTCAGCCCCCGCCTCAGGAGCATTATTAACATGGCACATATACATTAAATCCATAGGATGTGAAGCCATATTCTCAATTTCCATACTCACATCTATAAGACTGCTGTTTTCATACAATTTCGCCAGTGGGCGTGCAATATAATGACTCCCAAAAGCACGATTGTACTCATACTCACCTGTTACACCAATAAATTTTCCCTTTTCATCCTCATCACTTACGATAAATGCACGATCATAAGTTACATAAGGCAACTCGCCATGATGCGGGTGATCATCCTGCGGTGACGGACATCCCATTGATAATGCACCGCAATGCATAACATAACAACCATAAGTATCCCTAAAAACTTCACGTTTTTTGGGATACTCATAGCTTGTTTTCATCTTAAGCGAACGACCGTGGAATACCGCATCCCATATCATTTGTCCCTGAAACGGAAGAACGGTTATATATCCAACACTATTCTCCAGCTTTACCGCACAAACTCCGCTTTCATAGCGCATCAATGATGCTTTTAACTCACCTGCATCAGCAAACAACGTTTCTTTTTCAGTAAATGCAGATTCTTTTAATCGTATTTTCATCAGTATTCCTTCCTTCGCTAATTATACTTTTGCCGGTTCTTCCGGTTTCTTATATGATATTGAAATCTTTTTTGCTTCCTTACGTTCTGTAAAATAATTTAACGTTAAGACCGCAAGCAATACACCGCCCCAAATAAGCGGGCGATAAAAATTACTGATATTCGGGAATAGGTTCAAACCTGACGACAGCACCTGCAATATCAGAACTGCTACTGCTACACCGCCAACTTTTCCGAATCCACCATTTGGATTAACTCCTCCAAGCACTACAATCAATATACACTGCAATGTGTAAGCACTGCCATAATCCGGCTTTGCCGAATTATAGTTTACAAGCATAATCAAACCTGCAATCGCGGACAGCGTCCCTGAAAGCATATATGCCTTATTTGTAATACCTGTATTATTTAATCCGCTGAATTTTGACGCAACTGAGTTAGAACCCATCATATATAAGCTCGTCCCAAATGTAGTCTTATTCAGCACTATACTGAGTATAATTATCGCTCCTATGAAAACGAACAATGCAAGCGGAATAAAACCCGCAACGAGTGTACGTCCCATATCAGCATACATACTTGGCAATCTGCTGATTGAGCTCCCTTTTGTAATTATAAGCCCTATCCCTGTAAAAAGCTGCTGGCTGCCAAGAGTTGCCAAAATCGGCGGGATATGGAGCTTTGAAACAAGATTTCCGTTTAAAAAGCCTGCCGCGCTGCCTACTATTATACCAAGCACAACCGCAAGCACAATCACAATAAGCGTCTGGCTGTCACTCGTTCCCTGCGGAGCAAGAGTTACCAATGTTGTAGCCGCTGTAATTGCTGTAAGGTTTGCCATTCCGACAACCGAAAGATCAATTCCACCAAGAATCATTGTCAACATAACACCCAGTGACATTAACCCAAACTCCGGAAACTGGTAAACCATAGATTGAAAGTTATCTATCGATAAAAACTTCGATGGATTGATAATGCTAAACACAAGCACAACCAAAATAAATATGATTAGCAAACGTGCAAAGTTCTTATCTTTGCCATACCAATTTTTAAGACGCATTGAAGCCGTAGCATCATTTTTCATTACATCATTCCTCCCTTATGATCCGGCCTTTGCAAGGCTTGGTTTTTTCTGTCGTTGATTTCGCAGAAGCTGTATGGAGGAAACCGCCGTACCTACTATAATCAACATACCTGTGACAAAATCCTGCCAATATGCCGGAACACCCAACATAATCAAACTGTTTTGCACCATAGTCAGCAGGAAAATACCCAACATCGTTCCTGTCAGACTTCCGGTCCCGCCTGCTATACTTGTGCCTCCAAGAACTATCGCCGCAATAACCGTCATTTCCATTCCAAACATATTTGTCGGATGGACCATGTTCATCATGCACGCACGAATAATACCTGTTATACCTGCAATTGCCCCCGCAAAGCAGTACACAAAAAACTTAACTCTTGTTACTTTAAATCCGGCGCGATTTGCAGAGCTTTCGTCACCGCCAATCGCATATATTCCTCTGCCTAACATCGTATATCGTAAAATCAAAAATGCAATTACTATTAACACTACTAATGCAACAAATGCCATAGGCATCATAGATGTCACACCTTCTGCATTTTGAGAAACAAACAAGCTGCTCTTACCAAATTCTTTCATGGATGCAGGAAGTATATTGATCTGCTGTGCATTTAACGCACCCTGCAAAATCCCGCGAAACACGCTTTGCGTACCAAGCGTAACAATCAATGCCGGTAATCTCATCTTTGCTATAAACAATCCGTTAAATGCGCCGCAAACAAGTCCTAAAGCTCCTGCAAATATAAACGGAATAATAATCGGTCCCGTGTAGTTTGCACCATTTAGAACAACCGTCACTATGTATGACACAAGTGCCGCCAATGCCGGAAAAGATACATCAATACCTCCTGAAACAATGATCATAAATGTTCCGATACTAAACAGCGCCGGAACAATCAGCGCACCTATGAGGTCAACGATGTTATTTCCGGTAAAAAACTGACCGCTTCTTGCTTGAATTACAATAGCTAAAGCAATGATTACCAAGAAAATATAAAATTCTGTTCTATGGGTTAATTTTTTTATTGTATTCATTATATCGCTCCTTCCCCTTACCCATTCACGATAACATCCGTTACCTGCTTTGCAAGTTCGGTTTCCGTAATCTGGAGCGGGTCAACTTCTCCCGTAATTCTTCCGCCGCGCATAATCAGCACACGGCTGCAATGAGTAATCACCTCAGGAAGATCATCAGATATAATAATGATTCCAAGACCGCCTTTAGCAAGATTATGCAAAATAGCGTGCATATCATACTTTGAACCAATATCAACGCCTACCGTCGGGCCATTTAATATCAGTACATTTGGATGTGTCGCCATCCATTTTGCAAGCACAATACGCTGTTGGTTACCGCCTGAAAGCGTAGATGCCGGTTGATCTGAATCTGCGACCTTGATTTTTAACTCTTTTATCCATTTTTGAATTTCTTCTGCACGTTTTGCTTGATCAATTATACCGATTTTAGAAGCAAAATTTTTAAGCTCGGAAATTACAATGTTACGACCGATAGACTGATCTAAAAACAAACCTTCTGTAAGGCGATCTTCCGGTACATATCCAATACCGTTTTTCATCGCTTCCTTAACTGAAGTAAGCTTAATTTCCTTGCCGTTCATTACAATCTTACCTGAAGTCGGTTTTTTAATACCAAACAAAGAAAGTGCAAGCTCTGTACGACCTGATCCTAAAAGTCCGGTAATTCCAAGAATCTCACCTTTACGCAAATCAAAGGAAACATCCTCATAATCGCCTTCACACGAAAGATTATGCACTTCCAAAACAGGCTTTTCGTCTTTAACTTCTGCTACAAAATGTTCATTTTCAAAATGTCTTCCTGTCATATAATATGTGAACTTATCGCTGTTAAGCTCCGATGTATCACCATCTTTAACATTTTGTCCATTTCGTAATATTGTAAAACGTTCTGATATTTCAAATACTTCATCAAGCTTGTGGCTAACAAATAATATAGCAATTCCTTGCGCCTGTAAATCTTTAATAATTTTAAATAATGCTTCTACCTCACGCTTTGTTAACGCAGTAGTAGGTTCATCCATAATTATTAGCTTTGCATTATTTATAAGTGCGCGAGAAATCGCAACAAGCTGTTTGTCTGCAACAGGCAACACGCCTACTTTTTCATCTAAATCTACTTCGAAATTGATTTTACTTACCGCTTCTTCCGCAATTTTACGGAATCGCTTCCAATTTACGATCTTTCTTTTCTGCATGAGTTCGCTGTTATACGCCAAATTCTCCATTACTGATAAATTCGGGAAAATTGAAAAGTCCTGATAAATAACTTGTATCCCATTCATGATTGCATTAATTGGAGTCAGATGGTGTGTTTGATCCACCCCGTTAAATTCCACTTTGCCGCTGTCAAGGCTGTAAACGCCGGAGATAATTTTAATCAGCGTCGATTTACCGCATCCGTTTTCACCTGCAAGACAATGTATCTCACCTTTTTTAATGTCCAGATTCACACCTTGCAATGCCTTTACGCCTGCAAACGACTTTATGATATCCGTGGCTTTTAAAATATATTCTTCCTGCATAGATATCCAATCCTTTCGCCGCTAAATTTGATCCTTTAAAATTTTTTACAGCAGACGGCATTACTGCCGCCTGCTGCAAATATCATCATATTGTCATACTTTTTTAGAAATTGTAATTATCTACATTTTCTTTTGTGAGCGTAATATAAGCCGCACCTGTAAGAACCTTTTTATCTAATGTAAGATTATCATAGCCCTTAAGTCCAAGATCCATCCCTGTTTCAACTTTATCACCGTTCAGAACCATTGTAGCCAACTTGCACATTGCATAGCCTGCTTCAGCCGGATCCCACAGTGTTAATGCCGAAACAGCACCGGTGTTAAGGAGCTCTTTATTTGTCTGAGGCATACCTGTACCAACTGCAAACACTTTACCAATCAAGCCCTGTTCTTCAATCGCACGTCCTGCACCGGGAGCATCAAACGAAGATGTTCCGACAATACCTTTGATGTCAGGATACTTTTTGAGAATTTCTTTTGCTTTCTGATATGCTGTTTCAGCATTATCATCTGTAACAATACGCTCATCTATCAATTCCATATCTGGATATTTTTCTTTCTGAGCTTTGATTGCGCCATCAGCTTCAAGGTTATGGGAATCATTTGTCAATGAACCAACCATTGTGATATATTTGCCCTTTTCGCCCATTGCTTTTGCAAGTGTATCCATGATGTATGCACCATACTCATCAAAGTTAAATGCTTCAATGTCATAATCACAGTTTTGCTCAGAAGAAGCTTCATGTGTTATAACAACGATACCTTTATCTCTTGCTTTTTTCAGAACTTCTTCCATAGCACCCGGGTCATGCGGTACTACACAAAGAGCATTAACGCCCTGTGCAATCAAGTCTTCTACAACCTGAATCTGTTGAGCTGCATCCGTTTCAGCCGGTCCCTTTTGGAACACTACCATATCAGGATTTTCGCTCTGGAACTTCTTTACGCCCTCTTCCATGCGTACAAACCAAGGGTTCGTGCTGTCTTTAGGAACCAACGCGATTGTATATTTACCATCACCCTTCGCTGCCGCACTTTCATCCGGAGCTGCTGCAGGTGCATCTGATGCTGCTACGCTCTCTTTAGGCGCTGCCGCAGACTCACTTGGTGCTGCCGGTGCCGCACAAGCAAACATCGCCAACGACATTGTTACCACTAACAGAATTGCTAAAACCTTTTTCATTTCTTTTCCTCCTTGAAAATTATGTATATTACATTTTGCTGTTTTCAGCAAAAACTTAAAACAAACTTGCATTATTTAAAGCGCTTCAATTTTCAAACCCCTTACAAATCAGCGTATTTACACTCATCTAAAGCAGCTTTACATTCGTTGTCTAAAATTGTATCGCGCGATAACACGCTTTTAAAGTTCTTCTTACCTGTTGCAATTGATATAGCGCATTACACAAAAAACTATTTTCTTACTATTCCGCTTGACTGCCGCTTAATTATAGTCGGCTTGATCATAATATTTACATTCTCAAGCTTTTCTTTGTTAATAATCTTGCACAACATATCCACCGATTGAGTGCAAGTATATTCTATATCCGAGTCTATGGAAGTGATTCCTACCATAGATACTTTTGAAAAAATTGTATTATCATACCCAACCACCGATACATCTTCCGGAACACGCATCCCGCTTGCTTGAAGCGTATTTATAACACCAAGTGCCATTTCATCATTCATTGCACAAATCGCAGTGAAATCCCTACGTTTCCCAATCAATACCTGTGTTGCTAAGACTGCCTGTTCATAATGTATATCATCACATTCGATAAAATTATCTTCTTGTACAGCAATTCTTCTTTCATCAAATGCTTTCGTATAACCTTCTATCCTTAGTGCAGTGGTTGGAACTGCCCTGCTGCCGCCTATAAACACAATGTTACTGTGACCAAGATCAATGAGGTGATTAACAAGCATATATGTTCCTTGCATTATATCTCCCATCACGTATTTAAGCCCTTCAATCGTATACAGTGATGTTATATATACCAATGGAATATTATAATCTTTCAGCGCCTTTTGATACGAAGTCAGAAACTTAGTCGGTTTATTTGTCGGTACTGCGAGCACTCCTTCAATTCTTTTTGAAATAAATGCTTGTATGATGCTTTCTTCCGCTTCAGGATCATTATTTGACATAGCTGCCAATAAACTGTAACCGGCTTTACCAACTATTGCGTCAACAGCACGCAGAATGTTTGCATAAAACACAATATTTATATCCGGTACAATAATTCCGATAGTGTTGCTTTTATTTGTTGCCAGCCCTTTTGCCATCATGTTAGGAAAATATTTTAACTTCTTTGCCGCAACGAGCACACGCTCTTTTGTTTTCACGTTTACCAACGGATTATTATTAAGCGCCAATGAAACTGTTGCTTCTGAAATATTAAGGCTTTTTGCAATATCCTTGATTGTGGTAGCCATTTTTGTCCTACCCATCTTGTTTAATTAGAAACTCACATTAGCTTCACTATATACCCGACATATTCATTTGTCAACGTTTTTTTAAACCGCTTTAAATCGTTCATTCCTATTTTTCATTTTTTTTGCCTAACCACCTCACCATATTCCCAAATAAAGTGCTGTAGCTGCCCCACTGCATAAATTCTTTAGGTCCCCAATGCGGTGCGCAATCTGAGGCAAACGCAAGACTGCGTCCACGGCCATGTTCCATCACAGCTATAAATGTATCATCACCAATTTTTGCAAGCTCCTCTGCCTGCGGCTTTACCATTACTTTATTATATCCTAAAAAGAACGGCCACTCTGTTTCTATGCCTGCAAAAATAGGATGTGATGGTTTTACCGTTTGCGGAACAATTCCCTCGGGACATTCCACACGGTCATCATAATTAAGCATATTTACAGGTAAAACCTTCGCGAGCGGCGTCATTGCATAACGCGCCTTATTATCGATGCCGGCAAAGCTCAAATATCCACCTATCATAGCAAGTCCGCCGCCTTGTTCTACATAATCCACAAGTAATTGCAGCTTGTTTGGCTTTCTCTCTCCTCGATAAAATGTATCCGACGCAAGCAGCAGAGTATTACTTCCAATATCGCTTAAAATCACTGCATCATATACCTTTAATTTTTCCATAGTATCAGGAAAACTCTCCTGGGCCGCATGGCTTGGCATAAAATCAGTTTCTATTCCTTCTTTTTGCAGCACATCCACAAGCATTGTGCCACATTGCTCCTCATGTCTGCATACATTAAAAACATCAAAACCTTTCATATGCGTTTCGTGCACCGTCCATGATTCACCTACCAAAAGTACTTTCATACAGTCCCCCCTCATTTGCCAAACATCAAACTTCTAAGCATTGCGCTAACCTCACACGCATTCCCCGTTTTATAAATTTTCTCAAGTTCTGTTTCATCAATCTTGTTAACTAAATCAACGAATATATCCATCCATCTCACAGTTTCATTTACAGCATCTCTGCCATCTTCACGATATGGATACTGATCCGTCGAAATATATCCATCGTAACCTGTCCTCTTAAGCCAATAAAAGAACTCAATAAACGGAATAGTATGAATTGTACCGGCTATCATATCATCATCCCAAAAGCCATAATTATCATTCATGTGAACGTGGAAGAGCTTATCACCATATTCCTTTGCAAGTGCAATCGATTCTGCAACATTCTCTCCTGCCACATGCGCATGACCATAATCAATCGTCACGCCGCAATTTTCTCTTTTCATCTTCCCAAGCATAAGCAATATTATCGCCATGGTTGATGGATAAGAAAAGTTACGTGGTTCTTTAATTTTATATTCTATTGCAATATTAACATCTTTTCTATAATCACAGCACTCTGCTACACCTTGCGTAAACCACTCGTGCTCTTGTATATAGTCACCTTGAAAATAGTAATCATATCCATCTTGCCCCGGCCATAAACTTATGAGGTTTCCACCCAATTCAGCGGAAATATCCATCAATTCCTTTGTATCGTCCACCGCTTGCTTTCTAATATCAGCGTCCTTAGAAGTAAACGCACCCTTGCCCCATTTTTTTTCTCCGAAATGATCCGGAATAACAGAAACTAACTTTAAATTATATTTTTCCAGATTTTGCTTAACCTGCTCAACATTTTTAGCCGTAATATTCCAATCACTTACAAGCTCAACACCGCTCACACCCTTAACAGATGCTACACGTTCAAACATCTTATCTATGGAATACTGTTCTGAATAGCCGCCGCTCATATAGCGATCTGAACACATCCCCACATTGGCAAGAATAATACTGTACTTTGGTTGAAACATAATTTTACCTCCGTTGTCTATCTTTACTTTTATTTATTGTATCTCTTTGTTGTCAATATTTCTCAAATCCAGTACTGACTTTCGTATAACAATCTCTGCATCAATCACGCTATGAGGTACTCCGATAGCAGTACCGTTAATAAGATTTAATATGTTTCTAAAACAATAAATACCCATCTCTTTCATATTCTGCGAAATTGTTGTCAGCGGCGGATCTAAATTTGCCGCTAATGAAATATTATCAAAGCCTGTAACTCCTATATCTTGTGGCACTCGTATACCGCGCTCACGCAATGCAGAAATTGCTCCTGCAGCAATAAGATCACTCGTTGTTACAAACACTTCCGGTAAATTACCGGTACCGTTACGTTCCAAATATTCACGCAAAAAACAATTTGCACCGGTTGCTTTATCAAGCTTAAGCTGTGAATTGAAAAGCATAAATTCCTTATATTGCTTCAATCCATTTTCTTCCATTCCTGCCTTAAATCCTATACACCTGTCTTTAACGCTATCCAACTCAGGCGTTTCTGTCAGCAACCCAATTTTTGTATATCCCCATTCTTTAAGCAATGAAATCAGATTGCGCATTGCGCACACATTATCTGTTGTAACAGACGGAAGAGAGGAACCTACCATTTTCCTATCACACAAAATCACCGGAACAGTTTTGTTTGCCTTACAAATAATGTTGCCGTCCATAGAGCCGCCGATAAATATAATACCATCTACACCATTATCAAGCAGCGCATCTACACCCATGCACTCTTTTTTATAATTAAACGCCATCTCGCATATCATGGTGGTGTAATTATCTTGCAGCGCCGCGTTCATAATTGACTGTACACAGCTTGCGTAAAATTCATTTTTAATGTCGGCAACCATTACACCCACTACTTTTGAGTTTTTGCCGCGCCATTTTAAGCTGTAGCCATTAGGTACATAGCTAAACTTCTGTACCGCATCAATTACCCTTTTCCTTGTTTCATCCGAAATTTTAGCTGTTCCGTTCAAAACATGAGAAACCGTAGAAATTGATACCCCCGAAGCACTCGCTATATCATTGATTGTTACTTTCTTTTTTTTGTCATTTATCATATGCGATACTCCGAAGACTTTATCTGATCAACTTAACGTTGTTTATATAAAACACTAAACATCAAAATTTGTAAAATACTGTACTGACTTCTTTATTTTTTTTTACTTATTGTTTATTATAACTAAAAAATTCAAAATGATTATGTTTAAAGTATAAGACGTTATAATTGAGAATACAAGCGTTTTTACTCTCTGCCCCTGTGAAAATTTCATTGTTTATTTTCATGAATTTTCATAAATATACAACTTTTATGTCACATATTTGTTAAAATTAGACTGATTTATGAGTATATTATCACTTAAACTCTATATTGTTAAAAATAACACAAAAAAGCAATGAAAAGTTTTCATTGCTTTTCCCATACCATTTTTAATCAATAAAGGCTCATTTTACATTTTTTTCAGTTTAACACTGAATTCGCTTCCCTCGCCAAGCTCACTTTTCATTACTAATTCTCCATCATACAGCGCTGCAATATGCTTTACAATAGCAAGTCCGAGCCCTGTACCGTTTACCGTTGAGCCACCCGAGTTCTTCGCTCGATAAAATCTCTCAAACACACGCGCAATGTCCTCCTTCGGCACACCGATACCCGTATCTTTTACAATAATATACACAAACTCTCCGTCATCCTTAAGTGAAACATCCACCTGTCCATCCATCTTGTTATACTTCACAGCGTTATCACACAAATTCATTATCAGTTCGCGCATACGATTTCTGTTTGCATTTATCTCCGCCGTGCCCGTAAGCGTCACCGTAATATTACGCTTTTTTATACCGTCTTCCAAAAGCCGCAGCACATCTCTTGCAACCTCCGACAAATCCACCTGCTCCATGGTTTCCTCAATACTGATTTGTTCAAGTTCGGACAACATTAACGTATCATTTATTAACCCCATCAAACGGTCAGATTCCTCAGATATGCGCTTTGCATATAATTTTATGCTGTCAGCATCCGTAACCATGCCGTTAGCAACAAGCTGTGCAAAACCATTTATAGAGGTAAGCGGCGTCTTTAGCTCATGTGAAACATTTGCCGCAAAATCCCTACGCACTCGCTCCGAAAGTTCTATGTCCGTCACATCACTCACCAACACCAACATTCCATAGCCATTATTATCCACAAATATCGGATCATCCACGATGCTCGTATAAAAACGATATATGCGTGCGTCCGTTTCGTTTTGCACCTCAAACTGTTTGCTTTTTTTCTTTTTTAAAGAGCTTTCGAGCTTGGATACAATATCCGCTCTGCGAATACACGCCAATATATTTTCGCCGCAAACCTCCTGCGTTACACCAAAAATATTCTCTGCCGCTTTGTTAATAAGCAGCACCTCTGCTTTTTCATCTAAAATCAACAATCCTTCGCTCAAGCTGTCAATAATCAACGCTGTTTTTTTATTCTCTGTTTTCACCTTTTCAATATATCTATTTAACCGTTCTGATATTCTCGAAAAGGCCTGCGTTATATCATCAAACTCCGGATACGGACTTTTAATCACAAGCTCTTTTCTATCTCCATCTATGTAGCCCTGTATCAAGTCATGCAGCTGCCCAAACGGACGCATCACATTGCTCACAATTTTGCCCGACAAAAATACAGCCACAACAATAAGCAATATAAATACGATTATAATTACTGGAAGAGTCTGATTTACAACCGCCGTCACATTATCAAGCGGCATTGAACTTCTGATAATAATCCCGCTTGGTAACTGTTTTGCTACATAAATCATGTTCTTGCCTGTAGTTTCTGAATGCCGCACCTCTAAACCATACCCACCTTTAAGCGCTTCCTGTACTTCCTTACGCGTTAAATGATTTTCCTGCTTATCTGCGCTTGCCTGTGTATCCGCGAGCACTTGCCCATCAGCCGAAATAATTGTAATACGGTTATGCTGATTAAAAGCCTGCCCATACTCTTCCGCAGTCTTTTGATAATCCGCACTGTTTTTAATTGCCAGCTCTATAGTATTGATATTTCCTTTTAACACAGTTGTTACATCATTTATATATGTTTCTCTGAAGCTTGCCATACTGACTATAACCGCCACCACGAGCGCAACAACCAGCAAGCAAGTGCTTAATAATACAATTTTCTTTTTCACACCTTATACCTCAAAGCGATAGCCCACGCCTCGCACCGTTTTAATATATTCCCCGCAACGTCCTATTTTTTGCCGCAACGTTTTAATATGCATATCGACCGTACGCGTTTCAATATCCGCATCTATACCCCAAATTTCGTTGAGCAGCATCTCACGCGTCAGCACAATTTTTGCATTTCTCATAAAATAACGCAGCAGTTCAAATTCCTTATATGTAAGCTCTGTTTTTTCGCCGTTTACATAAAGTGTATGCTCAATTATATCAAGCTTAAGCTCTCCTGCCGTCATTATGCTAAGTTTTTCCGTTGACGCCTTTTGCGAGCGCCGCATTACAGCTTTTACTCGCGCAATAAGCTCAAGCACACCAAACGGCTTTGTAATATAATCATCCGCACCGGCGTTAAGCCCGCTGACTTTATCAATCTCCGTTGTACGGGCTGTCAAGAAAATGACAGGCACATTAAACCCCTCTTGCGCATTAAGACGCTTAAAAACCTCAAATCCGTCTATGCCGGGCAGCATAATATCAAGCAATATAACCTGCGGCTGCGCGTTCGCCGCATAATCTTTCAAAAATTCCTCACCGCATTCATATGCACGCGTATCAAAGTCCGCTGATTTCAGCGTACATACAATCAATTCTCTTACCGCTGCATCATCTTCAACCACCGCAATATATGCCACTGCTTTCACCTCTTACCGAATTTATATGAATATTATAGCACATTTATATTAAATAATGCGCTGATCCTTGTGCACTCCCGTCTGTGAAAACATTGCCCACTCCGCGATATTCTCCGCATGGTCGCCTATGCGTTCTAAATATTTCGCAATCATAAGCAAATCAACAATCTGATCAATTTTTTCTTTATCATTTATTGCCATTTCCAACAACTCTGTTTTCACAATATCATAAAGATGATCTACCTCA
>JAVXIJ010000005.1:0-36834 GCA_036648415.1 Christensenella sp. | reverse complement strand
ATAGATAGTACCATAAACAAACGCCTTTGTTAACAAAAATTCCGTAAATTTTTTATGTCCGGTCTTTCTTTAACAATATGGAACTGTTATAATATCCCTAATGGATATGATACAATTACTAACTAACCAAATGGTTGGCACAACAGCGTTTTTTGTCGGAGTTGTTTTGCTGCTGATTGAACTTATACGTCATGGGCTCAGCAAGCTAAGTATTTTTTCGTATGCCTGCTTTGTTTTAAGCAGTATTTTTTTGTCAAACAGCCTGCTTATGTGTGTTATTGCGGTTTTAGGGCTGTCTGTTTTGTTCGGAATATTGCTCATATGTTATCGCCGCGAATGCAAACGCCAAAAAAATACACCGAATATATCTAATGATGTATCTAATGAAAATGAGGATAAAAAATGAAGATTTGTCCGTTATGCCACACCAAATTTGAAGATTCCGCAGAATATTGTCCCAAATGCAAAGCACAGCTTGAGGACTTTGAAGAAGCAGAAAAAGATGAACAAAAAAAAGTCCCGAAATCTTTTTGGATTGCTCTGCTGTGTACTTTTGCTTTTATAGGCGGTATGATTCTGATTTATAAATTAGTCTATTCTGCACTGCTGTAGTTTTACAGATTTCATCTATTACGGAGGTTATTTATGTCTAAAATTTCCAACTTACGCAAGGTTACAAAAAAATTAAAAGGACATAAGCTTAAACGCGTTGCTGAAATTTTGCATGATTACGGCATACATGAATTTTTCCGCAGACTGCGCGAAAAAATGGAGCATGGTGATACCCTTAGAAGCGTAGACCAACGTGTCAACCTAATTACAAACGAATCTTTTATAAAAAACCCCTCCGACCCCGTGGGCTTTCATTGTGAACAGGAAGTATCATTTATGACGCGTCCGGTTTCCTCTAATTTTGGACGGATTGATGTTCTCACACAAAATGCCACAGGAACAGGCACTCTTAAAATGATAGTTCGCAACCATTACGGAACTGTCGTGCTTTCCGCCTGCACCTCCGATGTTGCGCATAACGGCTATACAACCTTTGCTTTTTTACCGATACTGCGCACCGTGCAAAAGCCGTATCATTTCACATTTATTTCCGATACGATCGGCTGCGGTGTTCTTGTCGACAGAAAAAAACAGCGCAGCGGCACTAAAGTGGTCGGCAAAGGCACAGTTGTATATAAATTATATCTGAAACACGATGCCTTGTATCTACATTGGATGAGTTGCAACAACTTAACACAGCGCGAGCTCCTTTTGCAGCGTGCTCATACATTTGAATATTCTCCGAAATTCAGCGTGCTTGTTCCGCTTTACAACACTCCCGAAAATTTCCTGCGCGAAATGATTGACTCTGTGCTTGCGCAAACCTACACCAATTGGGAGCTGTGCCTTGCAGACGGCAGTACACAACCGCTTGCGCTGGAAAATATTGTTTCTTCATATAACGACAAACGCATCATTTATCGCAAGCTTGATGAAAACATGGGGATTTCAGGCAACTCCAACGAGGCTATCAAAATGGCGACAGGCGAATATGTCGCACTGTTAGATCATGATGATTTGCTTATGCCGCACGCGCTTTATGCCAACGCGGCAATGCTTAATAAGCACCGTGATTACGAATTTATTTATTCGGACGAAGACAAAATCTCAGAGGACGGCTCCTACCGTTTTGATCCGTTTTTCAAGCCCGATTTTTCGCCCGATGTGCTTAATTCTTTCAATTACATTACACATCTTGCCGTCATCAAAAAATCCCTGCTCGATGAAGTGGGCGGTTTTCGCGATGAATTTAACGGTGCTCAAGATTATGATTTATTCCTACGCCTATGCGAAAAAGCCAAAAGAATAGGTCATATCACAGATATACTGTACCATTGGCGCGTTTCAGAAGGCTCTACCGCTTTTTCCTCCGATGCCAAAAATTATACGGTTTCAGCAGGCAAAGCCGCCGTGGAGGGTTCGCTTGCGCGCCGCGGCATAACAAATGCACACGTTGCAAACAGTCAATTTCCAAATTATTATGTCGTGAGCTACGATGTTCCCACTCCGCATCCGCTGATTTCTATCATTATTCCGAATCACGATGCAAAAAAGACGCTGCAAAAATGTATTGATTCCATAATCGGCAAATCAACATATGACAATTACGAAATTATAATTGTGGAAAACAACAGCAAAAAAAGCGAAACCTTTGCATACTACAAAAAAATACAGAAAAATCCGCGTATTCACGTATTAGAATGGAATCATCCGTTCAACTATTCGGCGCTGAATAACTATGCCGCCCAAAAAGCGCAAGGAGAGCTTCTTTTGTTCATGAACAACGATATGTCCGTCATCTCCCCCGATTGGCTGGAGCAAATGGCAAGCCATGCCTGCCGTCCCGAAATCGGGCAGGTGGGCGCCAAGCTGTACTTCCCCGACGATACCATCCAGCATGGCGGTGTCGTGCTGAAAATCGGGCGGGTAGCCGGGCATTCACACAAACTTTTCCCCAAATATCACATTGGCTATTTCGCGCGGTTGTCGCTTCCGAACAACGTGTCTGCGGTTACGGCTGCGTGCACAATGCTGCGCGCCGATATATTCCGCTCTGTAGGCGGTTTTGACGAACAATTCACCATTGCCTTCAACGATGTTGACCTCTCATTAAAAATACGTGATAAGGGCTACTATGTCATCTGGACGCCCTTTGCAGAGCTCTATCATTACGAATCCAAAACCAGAGGCTACGAGGACACTCCCGAGAAAATTCGGCGTTTTGAAGACGAACAAGCACTGTGGGTAAAGAAATGGGACGCAAAATATCCCTATGACCCATTCTACAATCCTAATCTGACCAACGAAACAGAAGATTACACCATAAGCCCCAAGCGGCGAAAATACGGCAACCCGTAAATATTATCCGCATTGCGCTTATATATATTAAATGATAGAATAGTAACATTATGAAATATGACAACATGGCCGTTCTGCTTTTCGGGCAAAACGAAAACTTAAAACATGATTTAGAACAAGGCGGCATTGAGGTGCTGTCGTTTTCGTGCACCGGACTGTGCGACAGCCTTACTACAGCGCTTAACCTTTCGTCTGCGCAAGGCTTCTTAACGGTATCCGCACAAGATAGCTTTGCCGCTTCTGATGTTTTCAGCGTCGCAGACGCATTGCAAAGCAACTCCGAAAATATTTATATAGGCGAACGAGCATTGCCCGCCAAAAAAACATTAGCACAAAACATATACGGTTTTTTGTCCGGGCTTGATACCAAGGACATCACTTCCTCGCTTTACGGTATGTCACGCGAACATCTCGCGCTTATTGCAGAAAGCGGTAATCGTGACAAAGCATTCTTCAGCAACATAAGCCTTACAGCGCGCGCAAAAGGCATAGATATATGTAACGTCACAACGGGCGCGGCCCTCACTGCCGCTCCGGGGTTTGAACTTTTGACCTCAAGCATGAAACTTTATATGGTCTTTATCAAATTCAGTATTTCCGCATTTATTGCATATCTGATTGACATCGGCACCTTTTATTTATTTCAAAAGCTGTTTTCCGTGCTGAACGATGAATTTAAAATTTTAACGGCGACCGTGCTGTCGCGAATACTCTGCTCCGTTGCAACCTATTTGCTGAATAAAGGGGCGGTATTCGGCTCACACGCAAAATCCACCGGTACGGTTGTGCGTTTTGTGATTTTAGCCATAGGACAGCTTGTCGCGTCATGGCTGCTTGTGTGGGGGCTCGGCTCACTTTTTGGCGGCGGCGATGCCGTCAACACCATGCTCAAGGTTGTGGTCGACCTCGTTATTTTCATTGCAAGCTTCACGCTCCAACGTGATTGGGTCTTTAAAGAAAGCCGCGGTATATTAAAATAGATTGCTTCCCCGCCTATATTTATGTTTCATATGCGCAAAAATCGTTTAATAATAAGTAAATATCAAACCATGAGGAGTGTATGTAAATATGAGTACTGTTAAGCATATCAACGAAGCGCAATTTGATGCGGAAGTTCTACAGGATAAGGGCATTGTATTAGTTGATTTTTATGCGGATTGGTGTGGTCCGTGCCAAATTCTCGGGCCCATTTTAGAAGAAGTTTCAGATGCAATCGGCGACAAACTAAAAATCGTAAAGGTCAATGTAGACGAAGCTCAAACACTTGCACAGCAATACGGAGTAATGTCCATCCCTACTGTTTATCTATTTGACGGCGGCTCAAAAATGGAAAAATTTGTCGGCGTTAAATCAAAAGAAGAAGTCATTGATTTCATAGAACACGCAAAATAAAATACGCAAGAAAAAAGCATCCCCGCAATGAGGATGCTTTTTTTGGTTTTATGCCTGTTTGTTATACCGGGCAAACGTTGACCGCTCTGATTTTGCTGCTGTCACGCGTATCCTGCTCTGTGTCATATGTTACTTTCTGACCTTCAGCAAGAGATTTGTATCCGTCCGACTGAATAGCCGAGAAATGTACAAATACATCATCCCCACCATTGTCATCCGAGATAAAACCAAAGCCTTTTTCCGCATTAAACCATTTTACTGTACCGCTGTTCATCAATCAGTACCTCCTCATAATAATAAATTGCAAACCGTTCATTAAACAAAAAACACATATTTTGCAAAGCATCTACCGTAATAAATGACTTGCAAAATATGTGAAATCATTAATACATCCGAACTGCGCTTATACTATATCATATACCGCACAATTTTGTCAATACCATTTATTAAAATTTGTGCCTTGCCTTTGCCGTAAAATGTGCTGTAAATCATCAATACTTTAAAACTGCCCGACCCTGTAACATTTTCCGCTTTACGCAATCAACTTCAAGCGTTGTCGCTCTGTTCATCTTTCTCGTAAAAACAATCACCGCCGCAGCAACTAAAATGTTAATGCTTATTCGTAATCCCAACAAAATCGCAATAAACATTTAAACAATCTATCCCTTATGATATAATTAAATGCGTACTTCTAAAACAGAAAAAGCAAAATATGCTTGACGCAAAAATAGGCAAGCTGCAGAAATTTAAGATCGGTGAAACGGATGCTTGAGCAAAGTCGAATATATCAGTTGAATAAGCAGGCAGATACAATGGATAATCATACACCTGAACAACGGAAAAAAAATATGCAGGCAGTAAAGAATACGGACTCTAAAATCGAGATAATGTTGCGTAAAGAACTGTGGCATAGAAATCTTCGCTATCAAAAGAACAGCTCGAAAGTATACGGCAAGCCGGATATAGTTTTTTTAGGCAAAAAAGTGGCAGTGTTTTGTGACAGCGAATTTTGGCACGGATATGATTGGGAAAACAAAAAACATGATATAAAATCAAAAAGCGATTTTTGGATACCCAAAATAGAACGTAATATGCAAAGAGATATTTCAGTTACAAACAAACTTACTCTTGACGGATGGATTGTTTTACGCTTTTGGGGTAATGAAATAAAAAACAACTTAACCGAATGCGCAGATACAATCGAAAGGACGATTAAACAAAGATGAATCAACTTAAATCTATTGACTTATTTGCCGGCATCGGCGGCATTCGCCTCGGATTTGACAGAGCATTTAAAAATGATATAAAAACTGTATTCGTCAGCGAGTGGGACGAATATGCCCAAAAAACTTACCGGGCTAATTTCAAAGATAATTTTGAAATTGCGGGCGATATTACTAAAATCAACGAGAAAGAGATACCGCCATTTGATATATGCTTAGCCGGGTTCCCTTGTCAGGCGTTCAGCCTTGCCGGTCAAAGAAAAGGATTTGATGATAATTATAAAGGCTTATGCAGGGGCACACTGTTTCAAGACGTTGCCCGGATTTGCGAATATCATCAGCCTAAAGTTATTTTTTGTGAAAATGTAAAGGGGCTTACCACGCACGACAAAGGCCGTACATTTAAGGTTATTTGTAAAACTTTTGAGGAACTGGGATACAAAGTTTTCCATAAAATATTAAACAGTAAGGACTTTAGTGTTCCGCAAAATCGCGAACGAATTTATATTGTTGCTTTTAGAAATGACATTGCTCCCGATGAGTTTATTTTCCCCGAAAAAATTGACAGCACAAGGAAAATCAGAAACATTCTCGAGAAAAAAGCAGTACCTGCAAAATATTATTTAAGCGATGTTTACGTTGAAACTTTAAGAAAGCATAAAGCCCGTCACGAAGCAAAAGGCAACGGTTTCGGATATGCAATTCGCAACTGGGACGATATTGCCGGTGCCATTGTATGCGGTGGAATGGGGAGGGAACGCAATCTGCTTATAGATAAGCGTCAAACCAACCTTATTCCTACAACGCATATTAAAGGCGAAATCAACAAAGAGGGCATCCGCAAAATGACTCCTCGCGAATGGGCTCGTTTACAAGGATTCCCTGATACATTTAATTTACCGCTTGCCGATGTTCACTTATACAAACAGTTCGGTAACAGTGTCACAGTAAATGTAATTGAAGCAATAGCAACAAAGATTAAGGAGGTGCTTGACGATGTTAAAGGGCAATAAAGGCGAATGGAGCGAAATTTACACGTTCTTCAAACTTCTTGCCGACAGAAAACTATATGGTGCCGACGGAGAACTGAATAAAAAAAGCGATATTTTTTATGATATTTTGGAAATTATCCGCAACGAGCAAATCGGTACTTTGCATTTTGTATTTGACGACAATGTCGGAACAGTTAATATAAAAAATGATAATAATGGTGAAACAAAAATATCCGTTGATACCGAAACTTTTAAAACTCAAGCAGAATTTTTATACGGCAAAATCATAAACACCAAAAGCACATCTGCTTTTGAAGTAATTGAAACTTCTGAATTTATGGAAGCAATTCTTTGCAATAGGCTTAAAGCTCCTTCTGCAGATAAATCAGATATAACAATTAAAGTGCACGATTTTAATACCGGTCTAAATCCAACGCTTGGCTTTAGTATTAAATCTCGTCTCGGACGTCCGTCAACACTTTTAAATCCAGGTGTAAATACCAACTTTGTTTTTGAAATTCACGGAGATATGACCGATGAGCAAATGAATTATGTAAACCATATGTTTTCGGAAACCACCAAAAAAGAGATTACGGAAGAAAAGATTCCGGTTGCGGCAAGGATAGCTCAGCTTCAAAAAAACAATTTATCTCTTTCATATGTAAAAATGAAAAGTTCGACTTTTCAAAACAATTTAATCCTTATTGATTCTGCTTTACCAAACATTGTCGGTCAAACTATGTTGGAATATTACTTAAACGGCACAAACAATATTCTTGAAGCTGTCAATGCTGTTTCTGCCAAAAATCCGCTTGACTACGATTTAAGCCAAGGACATAAGTATTATCATTACAAATTCAAAAAATTGTTGACGGAATCAGCACTCGGAATGTTGCCCGGGAAGGTATGGTCGGGACACGCCGATGCGAATGGCGGTTACATTATCGTCAGAGAAGACGGAGAAGTATTATGTTATCACTTGTACAACAGAAATGATCTTGAAGATTATCTGCTCAACAACACTCGTTTCGACAGAGGCGGTGCAGGCCGACACAAATATGCTATTGTAGAAAAGATTGACAACAAATATTATATATCTCTAAATTTGCAAATTAGGTTTATAAAGTAATGGTCAATCTTAAAGTCGGCAGTTTGTTTTCCGGCATAGGCGGAATAGATTTAGGCTTCCGGCAAGCAGGATATGAAATTGCCTTTGCTAACGAAATAGATAAGAATGCCTGCATAACTTATATGCATAATTTCAAAAACGGCAATTTAACAGAAGGCGATATTCAGAACATAGATGCTGCTATATTACCCGATATTGATATATTGGTTGCAGGCTTCCCCTGCCAGCCGTTTTCAGTGTGCGGAAAACAAAATGGGTTTTCTGACAATCGCGGCAATGCATTTTTTGAAATAATGAGGATTGCTGATACAAAACACCCGCAAATTATATTTTTAGAAAATGTGGCAAACCTTGCCGAACACGATAACGGCAGAACTTTCAACAGAATTCACAATGAGCTTGCCAAAAGGGACTATATCATCAGATACATAGTTGCCGATGCCTGCAATCATGGAATTCCGCAACACAGAACAAGAATTTATATCGTTGCTTTTAAAAAAATTCGCGCATCTCAACTATTTACTTTTCCAAAAGAAACGACTGCAATAACTTCAATATGGGATTACATTGACCGCTCCGTAAAAGCAACAGATACATTATACCTTAATCCTATTGACAAGGATTTTGAAAGAATGCACTCATTTATAAAAGACAACCGCCAAATTTATCGATTTGCAGACTTTGGAATTCAAGCCGGTAAAAATGAATTAGCTTTCACCTTAAAAGCCAATATGGGTACATATCCAAACAGAATTCCTATCATAAAAGATAACTTCGGCATAAGAAAGCTGTCGCCGAATGAATGCTTGATACTTCAAGGCTTCCCCACCGATTTTACTTTTCCGAACATACCTGCAAATCAAGCATACAAGCAAGCCGGAAACACCGTATGCGTACCGATAATCAAGGCAATAGCTAAAAATTTAGCATCATTATATTAACAATTCGCGCCGCCCGCCGCCGCTTAGCTTTATCCGCACATTTTTAAATACAGCGGTATATGTTTTACGTTTGCGCACATACGCATTTCAATGGTATAATAATCTCGAAATTATTTTTAGGGAGCAATTATGGAACTTTTAGCACCTGCGGGCGACCGTGACAGCCTCAAAGCGGCAATAGAAAACGGCGCAGATGCCGTATATATCGGTGCGCAAAATTTCAGCGCGCGTAATCTTGCCGACAACTTTGACAACATAGAAACGGCCGCTTTGTATGCGCACAAGGCTCATACAAAGCTCTATTTAGCACTTAATACATTAGTGCGCGATCGCGAAATTCCCGCATGGCTGTTAACTGCCAAAAACGCCGCACTTGCAGGTATTGACGCATTTATTGTGCAAGACCTCGGCTGTGCAATGCTGCTGAAAGAGCTATGTCCTAATGTGCCGCTTCACGCAAGCACACAAATGACCGCCATGAACACACAAAACGTACGTGTACTGCAAAAACTCGGGTTCGCGCGCGCTATACCGGCGCGTGAGCTTTCCTTTGCAGAAATTTGCACCATCAAGAGCAACACACAAATACCTCTTGAAATTTTTGTGCACGGTGCGTTATGTGTATCATACTCCGGTCAATGTCTAATGAGCAGCATTTTTGGCGGCAGAAGCGCAAATCGCGGATTATGCGCGCAGCCATGCCGTCTTAATTACAGCGCGAACGGAAAATCAGGACGGTTATTAAGCCCACGCGACCTATGCCTTATAGACTACATCGGCGACTTAGCACAAATGGGCATACAAAGCGTTAAAATCGAAGGTCGCATGAAAAGCGCGCAATATGTCGGTACTGTTACACGCATATACCGCAAAGCGCTGGACGGCAAAATCATCACAAAACATGATAAGGAAGAACTTTTACAGGCTTACAGCGGACGCGGCTTTACCGACCGACCTTTTGCCGACGCGCTGCCCGCATCACCTACCGCTAAAAACACATCAAGCGAAAGCACAATGCCTACCGCAGCCCCTTCATTCAGCGAATATACTCCGCTTAAAAAGGGCAAGAAAAAAAAGCCAAATAAGCTCGCTGCGCAGGTCATGACGCTTGCACAAGCTAAATCCGTACTTCCGCTTATTGATATTCTATATGTTCCATATGACGCAAGGTGGGCGCGTGAGCTCCCTCACACGGGCACGCAAATTATAGGCATCCACCCAACGATACAGCATGACAGCGAAATTTCATCTTCCCCTGCGCATTTTGACGGTGAAGCCTTTGGAACGCTCAGCGACACAGATGTCGCTCAAAAAATCGCCGATATATCCTTTAACGTCACAAACAGTGAAACACTTAAGGTTTTAAGGTCAATGGGCTATAAACGCGCCACCCTGAGTGCCGAGCTAAACGCCGCGCAAATTGCCGACCTAAGCGATGTTATGCCCACTGAAATCATCGCCTATGGACGGCTCACGCTTATGACAACCATGCGCTGTCCTATGCATTGCGACAAAAAAAATTGCCTTGCCGATACGGGCAAAACCGCTGTAAGCAAGGCATTTATAACCGACCGTATGCGTAAAAAGTTTCCCGTTATAAGAGTCGGAAAAAATTGCCGCGTTGCGATACTCAATTCAGAGCCTGTTTACATGGCGGACAAAATTTCCATGCTCAGCGCAAACGTATTGCGCCTTGTATTTACCATAGAAACGCCTACAGAATGTACACAAATCGCGCAGAAATATCGCGACGCAATGAACGGGAAACCACATCCTCCGCAAGGAGATTTTACACGCGGGCATTTCACGCGCGGTGTAAAATAAATATAAAACAGACACGAAATAATCATGGAAAAGTTACGAAATAAATGTAAATTAAGTACAAAATCAATGTAAATTCCGACAATTTCCGAGAAATTGTCGGTGATTTCTCAGAAATTGTCGGTGATTTCTCCGCAATTTTCAGTGATTCCGACAATTTTTCAGCAGTTTTTCACACTTTTCCGCACTTTTAAGCAACTTCGACAATTTTTCAGCAGTTAAAAGCTTCTTCGCGCCATTTTTCAAATTTAGCTGCAATTATCGGTTCGACCTTGTCATAATTATCCCAGCTGTCCTCATGCAAATAAAGCGCAAATTCACTGTCGACATTATTTTCCGCGAGCGCATCCGCATAATCATCAATATACGCAGAATCATAATAGTCGCTCGTAAATTCCAATGCCTCGTCCACCATGACATCTTCAATCAAGCTATTATCAAAACACTCAATCAGCAAATCACGGCCTGTCATTTCACGATTTTTTACGCGCATAATCTCATCGTAAAATTCCTTTTGCCAATCCTCCTGTATCAAGTCATTATTTACCAGCCACGCCAAATATACACCGATGTGCGTGCCCGCATTTTCATATGGTATACTGTCGGGAAAGGTCACCGCGTGCCAATCCATTTTATCAAAAGCCATTTACTTATCCTCCAATCTCACAGCATACTGACAAAATACGCAAACGGCGTTTTTATAAGTATGTACACTGCAATAAAAACATAATACTCTATGCTTTTTTCGATTTCAATAGGATTTATAAAATTTTACATTTACGGCACATAAAATTCAGTATTTATACATTTATAATTAAATTACTGCCTGTGCGCTCCTTTTTGACCTCAATTGTCGCCTCTATATTTTCTTTCAGCGTCTGAACATGAGAAATAATACCTATAAGCTTGGATGCGCCGCACGCGCTCATCAGAATATCCATAACATCCTCTATTGTTTTAGAATCAAGCGAACCAAAGCCTTCATCAATAAACATAGCGTCAATATGTATCCCGCCGCTCTGCACCTGCACCACCGCCGAAAGCCCCAAAGAAAGTGCGAGCGCCACAAAGAACTTTTCACCGCCCGAAAGGCTGTTTACACTTCTGCGTTCTCCCGAACACGCATCAAAAACTTCAAGGTCAAGACCCACCCGCCGCGCTCCGCCGACGCCCTCCGTTGTGCGATAAAGCTCATACCTGCCGTCATGCACCTTTTTCAAAAACCTATTTGCTTCCTGCGTAATGGCGGCAAACATAATGCCTAAGACATAGCGCTGCAAGCTCACCCCGTTAGAGCCGCGCAGCAGCTTTGAAAATGTATCCAGCTCCACATACTCTTCTGTTTTTTTCTGCAATTCCGTTTCGCGCTTGCGCGTAAGCTCTGTCGCCGTTTTCATTATTGCAAGTAGTGCTTTGTTTTCCGCCAAAGCATCATTTTCATGCTTGCTTGCCTTTGCTTTTACATCCAGCTCATCTTCTAACGACGAAATATCCGCTCGTTTTATTCCCCGCAGCTTTTCGCCGAGGGATTTTACGGTTACCTCTGCAACCTCCTTTTGCACAAAATAGTCCTGTATTTTTCCGCGTGCAGCTTCAATTTCCTGCTCATTCATTGCCGCTTGCCTTAATTCCTCATCCGTATCAAAGCCTTTTTCTGCACATTTCGCCCTAAAATCCTTTACCGCCTGCTCAAATACGCTCTGCGCCTGCGCCGAAAGCCGCTCGTACAGCTCTAATGATGCCTTTGCCGTTTTTATCTGCAATATAAGCCGCTGTGCGTCTTCAAGGCTGCGTTTCATATGTCTTTTATCCACACATTGAGCTTCATCAAAAGCAGTGCTTGCGCCAATGCTTTTAAGCCCGTCCGCGCATTGCTCTTTTTCACGCTCCAGCATATACAGCCGCTGTTCCGCTTCTGATATTTGCGTCTGCAGCATTTTGCTGCGTTGCTCCGCATTTTCCACAGCCTGCATTGTCGCTTTGGTTTCAGAGCGCGGTGCGGGCGACGGATGCTCTGTGCTCCCGCAAACCGGGCACGCTTTTCCGCCCTCAAGCTCTGTACTGAGCGCATACGCAGCATCGCTCATATAATCAGCAAACAGCCTGCGATACACCTTGTCCGCAGCTTCTTTGCTTTCGCGCAGCTTTTCTGTTTCTTCTTTACAAAATTGCTTTTCCCGCGCAATAAATTTCGCAATGCCTTGCAGCTCTTTAATGTGTTCCTCCATCTTCTTTTCGGCTTCATGCACATCCTGCTTGCTTTCGCGCGCCTTTTTTTCGTGCTCCTGCCACTGCTGCTGCAAAGCAACTATTGACCTTCTCTCGGGCAAAAGCCCTGCCGCATCCCCCGCACGCGCGCACCTTTTTTTCAGCATATCTATCTCGGCTTTTCTTTGTGCCGTTTCCTCTTGTTTTTTCTCTGCCTGTTCATATTCCGCAAAAAGCCGCTCCACCGTCTGCGCATTTTGCAGCACCTCTTGCGCCGTGATTGCCTGCTTAGCTATCAAAGCACACTGCTTTTCCTGTTCGGCTGCTTCGCTCTTTTTTTGCGTATAAAGCTCCGCAAGCTCGCTGCATTTTTCACAATTATACTGCGCAAGCGTCATTTGAATACTCTGCTCGTCCGCATTTTTATCGCGCTTTAGTATCAGCGCCTGCTCGCACAGCCAATCCGTAATTTCCTGCCAACGCTCAGCCTTAAAAAGAGTCACCAATATTTTTTCTTTTTCCGCTGAATCCGCCACCAAAAGCTTCTCAAATTTCCCCTGCGGCAACAGCACCACCTGCCTAAATTGCTCATAGGTAAGCCCTAATATTTCCTCCGCCTTTGCACGCACATTCTTAATACCCGGATTTTCAAAGCATGGCTCGAACACACCCTCGGCATTCATAAAAAAAACATTTTGCGTCATCTGCGGCTCTTTTTCACCGTTTCGCTTGGTGCGAATTCGCACTCCGCGCGTAAAGCGGTATCGTTTTCCGTTTGCACTAAGCGTAAACTCTACAACCGTGTCTTGCTCATCCGCCGCAAAAGCGCTGCGCATGGCGCTTATTTCGCCACGTTCCCCGCCGCTGCTTTCGCCGAACATCGCATATGTCATCGCGTCGAGCACCGTGGTTTTGCCCGCGCCCGTTTCCCCGTGAATCAAAAACAATCCTGCTTTCATGAGCTTTGTAAAATCAACCGTCTGTTTTTTTACATACGGTCCAAACGCCTCAAATGTTAAAAGCTCCGGCATCATTGCGCATCACCGCCGTTCTGCTGTACCATAAGCGCTTTTTTAAACCATTCTGTTTGCTTTTTACTCGGTTGTTCATTTGTGCACTCATGATAAAATGCCGCCATCAAATCCTCAGGGTCAAGGCTTGAGGCTTCCTCTATTGAAAGCGTTGTTTCCATATTCCCCATTTGCTTTCCCGCAATAAACATTAACCTCGGATAAAAATTTTGAAATGTATCGAATATTTCTCTATGCGCATATTCATCCTCAAGCTCAATTTTTATGTAATCGTCTTTGTGCGGGTCATTTTGCGCCGCGCTTAATAATTCACTGTATTTTCCGCTGATTACGCGTAAATCATGCTTCATATAAATCGGAATTTCCTCACGCGAAAAATCCTTTGTATCTATAATCGTCATGCTCTTTACCGCACCTGCTTCATTAAATGCCAGCTTAATCGGCGTGCCGCTGTATCTCACATTTTTCCCGACATTTTGCGCGCGGTGCAAATGCCCTAACGCCACATAATCAAAGCCCGCAAAGACATCCGTGCCCACCTTGTTAGCGCCGCCCACCATTGCAGAACGATCGCTTTCCGACGGTTCTGCGCCTGCCGCAAAGCAATGCGCTGCCAGCACATTGTTCTTATGCGTGCTCTTTTCGATATGCTTTATCACCGCCCGCATTGCCGCGTCATAGCTTTTTATTTCTTCATCTGGATACAAATAACGCACCTCATCAATGGAAAAATACGGCAGCAGATGAAAAACCGTATCGGCTGTGTCCACCTTTTTTACACCGTCACGCACACCGCCCGCAATAAAAAGCCCTGCACGCTCAAGCAGCCTGCCGCATGACGAAAGCCGTGCCGCGCCGTCATGGTTGCCCGCACATATCATCACGGGCACATCTAAATCTATGCAAAGCACAGTCATCGCCTCGTTATACAGCGCAATCGCATCTGCGTTACTGACTGCGTGGTCAAAAATATCCCCCGCTATCACAACCGCGTCAACCTTTTCCGCTGTTTTGTAAAGCTGCTCTAAAAAATACCGCTGTTCTTCCAAAAGCGACGTGCTTCCGAGCGTTACGCCTAAATGCCAATCAGATGTGTGCAATATACGCATATTTCGTCCTCCCATACTACACCTATATCATAGCACAAATGCCGACGCACAGCAGCAGCTAAGCACAAAAAAACTCCGGAATTTCACCGGAGTTTTTAATATTAAGGCTTATGTCCAAAGACAAAACATCAATCACAAATTTCGCAAATCTTTTCCCGCTTGCTCATCTTTTTACTCAAACAGCTTCGCTATATTTTTCTCAAAAGGAGGCCTTACTATTCCTTTTTCCGTAATTATACCGGAAATAAGCTCATTTGGTGTTACATCAAAAGCGGGGTTGTAAACCTTTACCCCTTCAGGCGCTGTGCGCTTACCAAATCCGCAAGTAATCTCACTTGCATCACGTTCTTCAATGGGAATCTCGCTTCCGTGCGCAATACTCATATCAATAGTTGATGTCGGACCTACGCTGTAAAAAGGTATCCCATGATATTTTGCAAGAACAGCAACATTATATGTGCCGATTTTATTTGCCACATCTCCATTTGCCGCAATACGGTCACACCCTATAAACACCGCCTGAACCCATTTGTTTTTCATTACCATTGCCGCCATATTATCACATATGAGTGTTACATCTATTCCGGAATGAAATAGTTCATATGCCGTCAATCGCGCACCCTGTAAAAGCGGACGTGTTTCATCTGCAAAAACTTTAATGTTTATGCCCCGTTCCTTTGCAAGATATACGGGGGCAATTGCCGTTCCGTACCTTGAGGCAGCAAGCACTCCTGTATTGCAATGTGTAAGAATTGTCATTCCGTCCTTCAGAAGCGTTAATCCATGTTCTCCGATTTTTCGGCACATTTCAACATCTTCCTGCTTAATACTATCCGCTTCATTTTTCACAATTGCACAAAGCTGTTCTGTTGATTCACCCGCATGGGCCTTTACTTGTTCATCCACTCTGTCAAGTGCCCAAAACAAATTAACTGCTGTCGGTCGTGACTGTGCTAAATAATCTTTTGCTTTTTTAAAATCTTCATAAAATTCATCATATGAAGTCTTTCGCGCATATGCTGCCGCGAGCACAAGCGCATATGCTGCTGCCACACCGATTGCCGGCGCTCCGCGCACCTTTAATGTTTTAATCGCATCATAACAATCTTCCACGGTATTCATTTTTACATATTCTAAATTTTCAGGCAACTTAGTCGTATCTAAAATAAATAACTCATTATTCTCATATCTTACAGTCTGCAGCTCCATCATCTTATCTAAAGACATACTTTATCTCCTATCATTTCAAAAAAACACGCGCCGAATAATCATCCTTCGGCGCGTCATTTTTATTCTATTTAAGACCCGAAACAAATGTTGTGAGCGCTGCTTCATCCAGCGGCACAACAATAGTGCCATCCACAATCTTTGCTTTTACACCATCAGTCGCCTTTAATATCTCAGCAGATACATGTTTATCTGTTGTAGGAGCAAGCCCTACAGCATCCTCTGCAAGCCCATATGCAGTTGATTTGCCTCCATCAAATTTTCCATCGGCAATTTCCTGTGTTACTTTATAAATCACCTTGTCTACATTCTTCATTGCAGAAGTGATTACATTATCAGGCGCCAAATAGTTCTGATCCCTATCTACACCGATAACGAACTTATTCATTTCTTTTGCCGCCTCAATAACGCCGATACTTGCACCGCCTGTCATAGCAAATAAAACATCCGCGCCGTCATTATACATTACAGTTGCAATAGCCTTAGCTTTTGCGCTGTCACTAAAGCTCTCTGCATATTGAATATCTACTTTAATATCCTTGCCGCGCTCTTTACCTGCATATGCCACACCTGCGCGATAACCAATCTCGAACTGATCAATTATTGGATTTTTTATCGGTCCTACTAACCCGATATGATCTGTTTTCGTCATATTGCCCGCAATATAGCCTACGAGAAAGCTTGATTCCTCCGCTTTAAAAAGAATACTTGTAAGATTTTTCGGCATTTCCTCATACGCCGAATCTATAATGCCGTACTGTTGCTCAGGATTAGTTTTTGCAGTATTCAACATTGCATCTGCCATCAAAAAGCCTACTCCCCAAATCATATCCGGCGCTTCATCCGTCAATTTATCAAGATTTGATCCAAAATCTGATTCCTGCGCAGATTCTAAGTATTTTACCTCATAACCAAAATCTGCTTCTAATTTCTGCATTCCCTCCCAGGCAGACTGATTATAAGATTGATCATTTATCCCTGCGAGATCTACCACCAATGCAACATTCATATCTTCTGCATCTGCTGCCGGTTTTTCCATTTCTACCGTTACATCTGCTGCACTTTCCTGCGCCGGTGCCGGCGTGCCGCACCCCGTTAATGCCACAGATAATACAATAAGCACAGTCAACATCAATACAATTACTTTTTTCATGATTTTTCCCTCTCTTGTTTTTTTATTTTAATTGCAATATCTGCAATTTTATAGCTGCTCACTCATGATTTTTTCATATACTAACGGAAGCACTTTTGGCTTTTCACCTATACATATTCCCTCACGCAACAACTCTTCTGCGTGCTCAAGCGTGTTTTCTCTTGATGTGTACAGCCGCGCAAGCACATCTCCTTTTTTAACAACCTCACCATATTCCTTGCATAAGCATATCCCCGCCGTATAATCAAGCTGTTCTTCTTTGTTTTCGCGTCCTGCACCAAGCGCCATAGATGCCATTCCGCATTTTTCTGTTTGAAATGCGTGCACAAAACCATTTTCTTTTGCGCATATCTCTCGGCTGTATTTAGCACGCGGAAATTTTTCCGTATGGTCTGTAAATTCGGTATCGCCGCCGTGTGCAGCCACCATATCGCGGAATTTTCTAAATGCCGCGCCGCTATCAAGAGCTTGCTCCGCCATTTTTTCACATACCTCAATACTGCCTTTTTGTGCCAGATACAACATGTTTGCTGCAAGCACACAGCATAGCTCTTTTAATTTGCCCGTTTTTCTTCCTTTGAGTATATCAATCATCTCTATTACCTCAAGCGCTGTTCCTATATTGCTTCCCAACGGGCAATTCATCTGCGTAACAAGGGCAATTGTATGTTTTCCGAAATTTTTGCCGATAGCAACCATTTTTTCAGCAAGTTCAGTCGCGCTTGCAATATCCTTCATAAATGCACCGTTTCCGACTTTTACATCAAGTAAAATTGCATCTGCCGCCCCCGCAATTTTTTTACTCATGATGCTTGACGCAATAAGCGGTATACTTTCTACTGTCGCTGTAACATCTCGCAATTGATATATTTTTTTATCCGCAGGCGCAAGGTTTCCTGTTTGTCCGATTATGCTCACTCCGACAGTATTCACAATCTCAAAAAATCGTTCTTTTTTTATATCAATAGTATATCCCGGAATAGATTCGAGCTTGTCAACCGTTCCTCCTGAAAAGCCTAAGCTTCTCCCCGACATCTTGGCAACAGGCACGCCGCACGAAGCCACTATTGCACCTACTATCGGGCTCGTTTTATCTCCTACACCTCCCGAGCTGTGTTTATCCACCTTGATTCCGTGAATAGCTGATAAATCTGCAATCTCGCCCGTTTGTACCATACTTTTAGTAAGTGCAAATATTTCATCATCATTCATACCATTTATCACTATTGCCATCAGCAGCGCTGCCATCTGATAATCAGGAATTACACCGCTTGTAAAGTTCTTTACAACGTACTCAATATCTTCATGCGTCATAACCTGCCCATAACGCTTTTTATTCAAAATTTCATACATTTTCATTGCTGTACGCCTCTCTTTTTTTCATTATTAAACTATACTGCATAATATGCAGTACCTATATTTTTTGCAATTATAGTACTCTTAACGGCTACCCTTGATATACGGCGCACCGCTTGCCCGCGGCGCCGCTGTTTTTCCTCTTAACAGCATCAACACCACAATAGTCAAAACATATGGCAGCATTGCCAAAACTTGAGAAGGAATTGCAATATCTCCGCCACCTAAAACAACTACCAACGCCTGTGCGAAACCGAATAGTATGCACGCAAGTGACGACCCGATAGGATTCCAGCGCCCAAAAATCACTGCCGCAAGCGCTATATATCCATGTCCGGAAATAACTGTGGGTGAAAAGCTTGATACCACCGCAAGCGACATTGCCGCACCGCCTAATCCTGCAAGCAATCCTGATGTCATAACCGCAAGGTATCTGATTTTGTACACATGAATACCGAGTGTATCCGCAGCGGCGGGATGTTCCCCGATAGCCCGCAACCGCAACCCTCCGCGCGTACGATATAAATAAAACCATACCGCAACTATAAAGCACAATGCAATAACAACTGTAGAATCAATTCCTAAGCCGTTGCCAAAGGTAAATCGCGGTAATTTATTCGGCACCGGCAATGTCTGTGTTGCACCGTCAAAAAATATACGCGACAGAAAAAGTGACAACCCCAGCCCGATAAGATTTAATGCCACACCTGAAATAATCTGATTTGCGTTGAATTTTATGCACGCTACCGCGTGCATAAGCGCGAGCAGCCCGCCGGCAAGTGCCGCACAGACAAACCCGATCCATGGATTACCCGTGAAATATCCGACGGTCGCGCCCGCAAACGCCCCAATTACCATCATTCCCTCAATGCCGATATTTGTAACTCCCGAAAGCTCAGAGATGATCCCACCAAGCGCCGCAAGGATCAGCGGTGTTGCATACATCAATGTAATACTTATTATTATCCCGATGTTATCCATCTTTTCTCGCCTTTCCCTTTCCCGCATCTTTTTTCACTTTTTTCTTCCTGTTTGCAAGCATAATAAACACTGATGATATTGCAATTGTATAAATAATCACCCCTATTACAATATCCATAATCTCACTTGCTGCTCCGATTTCCGACTGTATGGACGCGCTGCCGTATGTCAACATTGAATAAAACAGCCCTGAAAAAACACTGCCGACAGGTGAGCAGGCCCCTATGAGCGCTACAGATATACCTGCAAATCCATAGCCCTCCAATGTGGCAAGCTGCGTTACCCTATGCGGCATTACGCCCGTAATCATAAGTGCACCTGCAAGTCCGGCAATTGCCGCCGAGATAGCCATTGATAGGACAATATTCTTATTAACACCAATGCCCGCAAGACGCGACGCATACGGATTTATGCCCACCGCACGCAATTCATATCCTTTTTTCGTGTTTTTATATAAAAAGTACACACCGATCGCAATAATTACTGCAACTATTATCCCATAATTAAAATCAGTCTTTAACAACACTTCTGCCATAGGCGAATTGCTTTGCGTAAGCTGTGCCATTCCCGCATCCGAAGTTTTCCACGAATTCAGCATAACCGACCACGCACTTGTACTTGCCTCAATAGATGCCTCCGTACCCGGTTTTTTCAGCCATGGAGTAGTAATAAGGAAATTTGATAAATACAGCATAATCCAATTAAGCATCACGCATGATATGACCTCGTGTACACCAAACTTTGTTTTAAGCAATCCGACAAACGCTCCTAACAGCCCTGCCATAACCATTGCCATCAATATAACAACTACAAAATGCAGCCCCGGAGGTAAATCAAGCTTGCTGCCGACAATTACCGCCGTGAGCGCCCCCATAATATACTGTCCCTCACCGCCTATGTTAAAAAGCCCTGATTTAAAAGCCACTACAAATGAAATACCCGTCAGAATAATCGGTGTGCTTTTAATAATTACCTGTGCAATATATTTAGGTTTGGAAAATACTCCTTTGAAAAGCGCGCCATATGCCTCCAATGGGTTATATCCGGCTACAAGCAACACTATTGCCCCTACAGCAAAGCCAATCAATATTGCCAGAAAAATGCTTGTTACCGGCTTTTTTACCAGTTCACGCATCCTTGTATTCATTGTTTTTCCCCCCTGCCATCAGTAGCCCAATTTTGTTTTCATCCGCATCTTCAGCATTAAGCACATCCACAATTTTTCCATTGTAAATAACCGCAATCCTATCTGACAATTTTAGTACTTCCTCTAACTCCAGTGAAATTAACAACACTGCCTTACCTTGATTTCTATGCCGCACAATCGATTTATGCACAAACTCGATTGCGCCTACATCAAGTCCGCGTGTAGGCTGAACAGCAATCAAAAGTTCAGGATTATTGGAAATTTCACGCGCGATAATCGCCTTTTGTTGATTCCCGCCGGAAAGCGCACCCGCGCGCGTGTTCTCGCAATTATCAGGACGCACATCATACTCACGAATTAAATTCGTTGCATTTTCTTTAATCTTTTTTAGATTAAGAAATCCATGTTTTGAAAATGGTTCACACCCGATTTTTTCAATTATTAAATTTTCCGCCACCGTAAAATCTAAAATCAATCCGCTTTTTTGCCTATCTTCCGGAATGACACATATTCCGCTTTTAAACATCGTTTTGGGGTCAGTATTGATAATATCTACACCTTTAATATGAATGCTGCCCGCCTTTGCCTTTCGCAGAGATGCAATCGCCTCAAACAATTCTTGTTGACCGTTGCCATCCACCCCCGCTATCCCCAAAATTTCTCCGGCGCGTATTCCAAAAGAAATGTCATCTACCTTTTTAATTCCGCGATCATCATCTACACTAAGATTATCCACGCTAAAAACAACGTTTCCTTGCGGCACATTTTTTTTATCCACTGTAAAATGCACTTCTCTTCCTACCATCAATGCTGCAAGCTCGTTTTCATCGGTATCTTCCACTCTTACGGTAGCGACATTTTCACCTTTGCGAATCACTGTGCATTCATCAGATGATTTCATTATTTCTGCCAACTTATGTGTAATAATGATAACTGTTTTTCCGCTTTTTACCATATTATGCATTATGTCAATGAGTTCTTCAATTTCCTGCGGAGTAAGCACTGAAGTAGGCTCGTCCAATATAAGCAGCTCCGCACCGCGATAAAGTGCTTTCATAATCTCTACACGTTGCTGCATACCCACCGTAATATCTTGTATTTTTGCATCAAGGTCTATATTAAAATGATACTCCAGCGCGAGCTCTTCAACCTGTTTGCGAGCCTTTTTATAATCAATAACGCCTAAACCTTTTACCGTTTCATCTCCTAAAATAATATTCTGCAGCACTGTATATGGTTCTACAAGCATAAAATGCTGATGCACCATACCTATTCCAAGCTTGATGGCATCACTCGGCGTCAAAATCTCGCATAGCTTTCCATCCACATATATTTTTCCGCTGTCGCAAGTATAAAAACCATATAAAATATTCATCAGTGTTGTTTTACCTGCGCCGTTTTCACCTAAAATAGAATGAATGGAACCGCGCCTAACCGAAAGGTCTACCTGTTCTAATGCACAAAAGTCCCCAAAACACTTAGTGATTCCCTGCATTTTTACCGCATATTCATCATTCATAGCACCTTTGTCCTCCTTATTCCGGTCCAATCTTCGTTCCCGATGCTTCCTCATACATGGCAATTACATTCTCAATAGGCGTATCATTTTGAATGTAATGCGTACTCGTGAAAACAAATCCGCCCTCTGCACCCATTATACGAATTAACTTCCTTGTTTCCTCACGTATTTTTTGCGCTTCAAAAAACGGTAATACTGTTTGAATATCCATTCCGCCGTGAAAACATAATTTAGTACCATAACTTTCTTTTAGCTGCTCTAAAGACATATCCCCGCACATTTGAATTGGATTTAAAATATCAATACCCATTTCTATAAGTCCGTCAAGCACCTCGCTTTGATAGATATTACCACATGTATGATATAATATTTTCTTGCCGTATTGTTTTGCCACGCTATTCATCTGTTCATGATATGGTTTTATAAATTCCTCCCACATTTGAACCGATATTAACATTCCGCGTTGACACGCTATATCATCGTAACTGAAAATAACATCAATTTTATCCCCTGCCGCACACATAGCACGGTCAATATACTCACAGTAAAAATCTGTAATTTTTTGCATAATGTAATGCGGTATTTCGGGTGTAAGTGCCAAATCCATCATGAATTGCTCATACCCGCGCAACGCCCAAGCAAGCTCAAACAATCCTCCTACCATCATCTTTGTACAATATGTTTCATGTGCATCCCCAATAAGCGCCGAAAAACCCGCATAGTCATAATCATTTGCCGAGCACCACTTATATTGTTCAAGTTCCTGCGCATTTTTAGCATATGCCAGCGGGAAGCTTGCATATTCATCATAAGAATTATATTCATTCTTAACTATACGACGATGCGTTCCCATCGGCTCATAATAACTTCCGTCATCAAATACGGGCATAGGTGCACCGATATAAGGCGGCCTGAAATCACGTACATCAATATGCAATCTCTCGAGCACATCGCTTTTATGCTCCGTGCGAAAATATTGTTTTAATTTTTCCCACATTTCCGCGGTCGCCCAAAAATCAAGCGGCACTCTATCAGTCTGCTTATGCGCCAAAGCATCCATCACCCTATTTCTCGGTAACATACTCTCTCCTCCGCCAAATAAAAATTTTGCACAGCTCAATATATTTTTTTGTATTTTGATTGTATAAATGTAAACCTGATTTATTATATTCATTTTCCGCTAAATACTTACTAAATTCCATGACATATGTCCTAATCTGTTGCTTTTTTTCTGTTTTTTTGTAATAATAGCAAATAAGGAGCATCAATATGATAGCTGATACCGATAAAATCAAAAAACTATTTCATGAATTATCTGTTGTTCCCCCCGAATATGTAGTCGAACACGCGGAATATATTCATCTGCGCAAAAACAGCTACTTATTTGAACAAGGCGGTCCTCTTAATTGCATTTATTATCTGTGTTCCGGTCAAATCGGTATTTATAACATATCAATAAATGGCGCAACAAGCCGTATCGTATACATCACACCGGGCGAGATTGTCGGCGAAATGGAAATTTTATGCGGCAAAAATGAAGTTGCATTTACAGCCAAAGCCTATGAATCATGCGAAATATTAAAAATTCGCAACCAAGATTTTATTTCTTGGATAAAAAGCGATTCCGCTTTTATGTATCAGATGACAACAGGCGTTGCGCACAAACTGTACACAGCTGCAACGGCAATTTGTCAGCACGTTCGTAACGATGCTGTCGGAATAGTAAGTTTATACATTATGGAATCTGTAAAAAATCAATTTTCTAATAAAAATATTGCAGTAATCAATCACACACGTACCGATATTGCAGATAACTGCCGTATCAGTGAACGCACCGTAAACCGCAGCATTAAGTTTTTAACGGAGCTTAATCTTATCACTGTTTCACATGGTAAAATCACAGTCACACGGGAGCAATATAATCAACTCACTGAATCCAACAGCATTTTTTTTGAATAAAGCACATGTTTATCGCGGCAAATAAACCATGCAAGATAAACCCGCACAGCAGCAGCTAAGCACAAAAAAACTCCCCTTACATTTGCGCAAAACCGAATTATGGGCAAACAAAAAGCGCAAAAGCAAAAGCCCTTGCGCCTTTTTTTGATACTAAATCACTTATTTTACAACTCTTTCAAGCAAGCCTGCAAAAGCACAGCCATGGCGCGCTTCATCCTTTGCCATTTCGTGTACTGTGTCATGAATTGCATCATAACCAAGCTCTTTTGCACGTGTAGCAATAGCGAGCTTTCCTGCTGTAGCGCCGCATTCCGCGTCTGCTCTTAGCTGAAGATTTTTCTTTGTGTCGGCATAAACAACTTCGCCCAACATTTCAGCAAATTTCGCTGCGTGTTCAGCTTCTTCAAATGCAGCACGCTTATAGGTTTCCGCAACCTCGGGATAGCCCTCTCTGTCTGCCTGTCTGGACATTGCCAGATACATACCAACCTCTGTGCACTCGCCCATGAAATTATCTCTTAAGCCCTGTACAACCTCTTCGTCAAGCCCTTTAGCTATACCGATTACATGCTCGGCAACCCATACGCGCTCACCTGCGGATTCATCAAACTTTGAACCGTCTGCTCCGCACTGCGGGCATTTTGCCGGGCGTTCACCCTCTACTGTATAACCACAAACCTGACATACATACTTTACCATTTTTCTAATACCTCCCAATCAATACTTTTGAACGCAAAGGTTCATTGATTTTATTATACACAATCTCGCTTACAGCTAAACAAGTTTTTTGCTTTTTCTGATTTACGCGGCGGGTTTTGTGTTATTATATAATAAATTTAAAAATAGTGAGGTGCTCACCATGAGCCATGCCGCAGAAATCGTTATGCTGCACAACGAATATTTTCACACCCGTGAAACGCAATCCTATGAATTTCGCATGGATGCGCTTTTTGACCTTAAAAAAGCAATTATAAAAAACGAGTCCGCCATTATGGACGCGCTGCACGCCGACCTCGGCAAAAGTCCGTTTGAGGCTTTTGAAACGGAAATCGGCATTACTGTTGATGAAATCACATACATGATGAAGCATTTGAAAAGTTTTATGAAACCGCGCCGCGTGCTCACCCCGCTGTCGCAATTCCCCTCCAAAAGCTTTATTATGTGTGAGCCTTACGGCACGGCGCTCATTATGTCGCCATGGAATTATCCTTTTCAGCTTACAATAGAGCCGCTTGTGGGGGCGATTGGGGCGGGAAACACCGCAATACTAAAGCCGTCGGATTATTCGCGGCACACCTCACAGATTATTGCCGACATAATAAAAGAAATCTATCCTCAAGAATATGTAAGTGTTGTTTTGGGTGGCAGAGAAGCAAATCAAGACCTTTTGCAGCAGAAATTTGATGTCATATTTTTTACGGGCGGAGTCACCGTCGGCAAATTGGTAATGGAGTCCGCCGCTAAATTTGTTACACCCGTAACGCTTGAGCTCGGCGGAAAAAGCCCTTGCATAGTGGATTCATCCGCAAACATTAGGCTTGCCGCCAAGCGTATCGCGTGGGGCAAATTTTTAAACGCCGGTCAAACCTGTGTTGCGCCCGACCACGTTTATGTTGAAGCCTCCGTCAAGCAAGAATTTATAGCTGAGCTGCGAAAATCCATCACCGAATTTTACACAACAAAGCCGCTTGAATGTGCCGATTTTCCTAAAATAATCAGCCAAAAGCATTATAACCGACTTATCGGGCTTTTGACAAATGAGGAAATAGTGATAGGCGGAAAAAGCGACCCCGACACCTTGCGCATAGAGCCTACCGTACTTGACAACGTTACATATTCGCATAATATCATGCAAAGCGAGATTTTCGGGCCTATTCTTCCTATTATAGAATACAAAAACATCCACAGCGTTATAGCGGAAATTCGCAACCACCCCAAACCATTGGCGCTATACCTCTTTTCCGCAAATTCGGCGACCGTTAAAACAATACTGAACACCGTACCCTATGGCGGCGGATGTATAAATGATGTGGTTGTGCAGCTTGCCACCTCGCGTATGCCCTTTGGCGGCGTGGGGAATTCAGGGATAGGCTCTTATCACGGCAAAGCGAGCTTTGACACCTTTACGCACCGCAAAAGCATACTCCGCAAGTCCAATATGCTTGACCTCCCGATACGCTATCTGCCGGGCACTCCTAAAAAATTCAAACAGCTGCGCAAATTTATCGGGAAAGGGTAAGCTTTTTTGTATTCCGTTTTGGTTATAACAAAATCAGCAAAGGTTAATACTTTTCGCAATAAACCTTTGCTGACACAGCTTTGCCGTAAATTCAGTTATTGTTAATCAATTTGTTGCAGCGTGCATTAACGCCCAACCAAGCTTTTTATTGTCCTTTTTTGCATTACTCGGTTTCCACCGAAAAGCAAATCAATGCTTTAAACAAATCCCCGTCTATCTCCACCTTAAATTCACCGTTCATAAGCTGCATAAAGTTTCTTGCAATGGAAAGCCCTAAACCCGACCCCTCTGTATTTCGCGATTCATCTCCGCGCTTAAACCGCTCCATAAGCTCTTCCTCGGACATATTAAGCGGGTCGCGCGACATATTTTTTACAACAATACACACATTGCCGTCTGTGCGCACAAAGTCTATATACACCCGTGAATGCTCCGCAGCATATTTAATTGCATTATCTATCACATTTCCGATAACGCGCCACAACAGCTTGCCGTCCGCATATACATATATCTTCTCCTGCACCGCCGCGCTTATGCACTCGAGCCCTGAAGCATCAATCTTATCCGACATCTCCCCTAAAGCCTGCTCCATAAACTGCACAAGCTCAATTTTTGACATCTCCACCGTCATATCTCCGCTGCTCGCTTTTGCCGCCTCAAATAAATCATCTGTGAGATATTTCAGCCTGCGCGATTTCATATCCAGCACCTCAAGATATTTAGGTGCATTCGCGCTTGTAAGCCCCTCATGCTTCAATAAATCCACATAGGTCAAAATAGAGGTGAGCGGCGTCTTTATATCATGCGAAACATTCGTGATAAGCTCTGTTTTCATGCGTTCGGATTTGACCTCGCGCGTTACTGCGGCATCAAGCCCCTCCGCAATATGCTCAATTCCTGTGGCAATCGTTTCAAACTCCGCTCCGCCGCACTTTATCATTTTGTATTCCAAATCGCCGCTTTTAATATGCTCTACGCCGTCTGCTATTTCTTGTAATGCCGCCGCCTTGCCCAAAATATATTTGAGCACCGCCGTCAAATAAATCGCCGTAAATACCAGCCCGATAAATGTACCTGTTCCGCCGATAATCATTCCCAAGCCTATCGTCATAAAGCACATAAGCATTCCGCCTATCATAAACCATACAACGGCGCCGACGCCCTTTGATCTTATACTGCCGCGGCTGTATGTGCTTTGAAATCCACGGAATATACGTCCGACCAGCGTATGGTTTTCCTGACGCTTTACCCTGCGTGAGATGGACATGCTCCACATTAAAAGAAGCGCCACGCCGATTCCTGTATAAACAGATATTTTAATAACCTGTAATGCGCTTACCATCCCGGGCATCCAAAAGCGCTCGTTAGTAAACATTACAGCGAGCCAAAGCGCAATCACAAACAACGCTACTCCGCCGATGTCAAGATATATGGCATCCATAAAGGATACTTTTACGTCATCGTTGCGCGGAGACCTCCCCGCTGTATACATGAGCCAGATAAATGCCGCAGCGAATGCCGCAATCCAAACAATGAGCGAAGTAACTACCGATAAATATCCGCGATAATTCTTTCCGTATAAAAGTCCGCTGTCCTCATAAAAAGCATTGGACATTCCGACATATACCAAAGGCCCTGTGATTGTTTTGGGTGTATCTGCATCATAAGCCGCCTGTTCACCCGACGTGGTGGGCAACGCCGAATACAGCGCCGGCTCTGCGCCGTTCCATGGATAGGCCTTGTTTGCATTTAACGTCTGTATCCACAGCAACGGGTCTTTTTCACTTTTAAGTACATTTGTATATACAATATCGCCGTTTTCTTCCACGGCATAATAGTAATTTTCGTTTCGTCTTAAATTTTCCTGCGCTTGACTTTTCATGGACGCATACTTTTCATCTACATAGCTTTGCGCGTTCGTCAAAAGTCCCGCATATTTTTCATTTATCACATTTATTTGTGTTTGCGCATATTCATCAAGGGGCGAGAGCTCCTCTGCCGCTACACTATCAGGCTCGCCTTTATTCGCGCTTGCCACCTCGCCCGCAGACGTTTCCGCCTCCGTCTGTCCGCTTTGCGCCACGAGAACCGAAAACTCCGTTTTAAATTTTTCAACATATTTTTCATAATCATTTTCTCCTACATTTGCGCCGTTTAACACTTCGCCTATTTCGTTAGCATAAGAATCCCTCAACGTTGAAATATAATTTCTAAGCTCAATCTGTTTTTCCGCATCATCATATCCGTAAAACGCGTCCGTAACAGAGGCTGTATAGTCGTTCATGCTTTTCAGATAATCCGCGCTCTCCACAAATTTATCGCTTGTTATTGTTTTTGCCGGGTCATACTTTACAAGACGCACCGCAGAAAAAGAGATAAGGCACGCCATTACCATACATATAATCCATGCGACTATTTTAAATACTAAATTATATCTTGATTTTATCAACCTTGTACCCAATACCCCATACCACCTTCAAATACTTTGGCTCTTTTGGATTTATTTCAATTTTTTCGCGTATTCTGCGAATGTGCACCGCTATTGTGTTTTCCGCTCCTACCGCGCGCTCGTCCCACACGCTTTCATAAATCTGCGTTGTGGATAATACACGCTCCATATTTTGCATCAAATAGCGCAATATTTTATATTCCATAGGTGTGAGCTTGACGTTTTCGCCATCCACCGCAACCGTTTTTTTTATGTCGTCCAGCACAAGCCCGCCCGTTTGCAGCACCCCTTGCTCTACCGCCATGCTCCCAAGCGAGGTATACCGCCGCAGCTGGGATTTCACCCTTGCGATAAGCTCCAGCGGGTTAAACGGCTTTGTAAGATAATCGTCCGCCCCCGCGTTAAGCCCCAGTATTTTATCATTATCCTCAGACTTAGCGCTCAGCATAATAACGGGAATATTAGCATTTTCGCGCAGCTTCATTGTGGCGCGAATGCCGTCCATTCCGGGCATCATAATATCCATTATAACAAGATGTATTTCCTGTGCCTCTGCACACGCGACTGCCTGTGCGCCGTCATATGCCTTTAATACTTCATAACCCTCATTCATCAAATATATCTCAATAGCGTCAACAATTTCCTTGTCGTCATCGCACACTAAAATCTTCACACTGTTTACCCCCGATATGTTCGATATATTTTATTATAGCATATCTTGTGACTTTTCCACACTATTAACAATAGTCGCTGAATATTAAAAGAAGCACCTAATTTTCTTAATTTTTTATTACAATCTTCAACAACCACCTGTGAATCCTAAAAAGTGATTATAAAATATTCTGCGCATAAAAAAATACTGTTGCCGACAAGCGCTGTTGCGGCAACAGTATTTTTGTTTTTTTAGGCTGTGAGAGAATATCCCTGTTTACGAAAAGTCTTTATCAATTTTGTACGATGTCCGTCATCAATTTTTGCTCTCAGAAATCTAATGTATACATCCACCACATTTGAGAAGCAATCATAATTGCAATCCCAAACGTGTTCTAAAAGCTCCGCGCGCGATACAACTTTATCTTTATGCAGCGCAAGATACTTCAGCACCTCATACTCTTTCGCGGTAAGCCTGATGTCCTCCTCGCCGCGCCTGACCAACTTGTTTTCAACATCCACTGCCAGATTATCTACCATGATACGCATAAATGTTACTTCCTTTCTTATTATATTGTCTGTTCCCGACTGCACATTTTTTGCTGCAATGTATAATCGGTTACGCATACCACCCATCTGCTGTTTTATTGATAATCCGTTTCTTACCTCTCTAATCACATTTTGAGCAAATCATTTGTAAACATTTAATTAACGCATGGTTTACACATTAAACCGCATAAAAAAACCGCATTTTCCTGAGAAAACACGGCTTTTGTGAAAGCTTTTCAGTATGCCATTACTTCGTTTAATTCAAGATGTTCGCCATCCGGTCCGCGAAAGGTGAGCCACTTAGTACCGTTCGGGAAAACATTTTTACCGAATACGGGCACTTTCGTTTCAAACTCTATTCCGCGTCCCTCAAGCATAGCCTGAACGCTCTCAATATCCTCGGTGGCTATCGCAATATGGTCTACCCAGCCATCCGCGCGCTTCTGCGGGTCAGCCGTTTCCACCAGCTCAAGCACCAAATTGCCGTTTTTCACAAATGCAATGTTTGTTACCGTTCCGTCCGCTTCATCCACTCCGCATTCAAATGTTGTGGTGAAATCAAGCACATCCTCATAGAATTTTTTAGAACGCGCAAGGTCCGTAATAAAAACACCGATATGCGCAAGCCCTTCCATTTTAGCCATTTTGTAAAGCCTCCCTTTAAAAATATATTTAATAATAGAATAGCTCTTTTTTCAAAATCTTGCAATAGCTTTTATCAGCATTCAAGCTGCTCCAGCAATCGAACGGTATATTCATCGTTCGGGTTTTCCGCCACACTTTTCGGCGTTCCCTGCTCCACAATTTCTCCCTCGTTCATCACCAAAATCCACGTCCCCAACCGCAGCGCTTCACGCAAATCATGCGTCACAAACACCACCGTTACGCCCGTTTGTCTGTGAATATTGAGCACCGCGTCTTGCAGCTGTTTTCGCGTAATTCCGTCTACTGCCCCAAAAGGCTCATCCATAAGCAATATTTGCGGGTCTGCGGCAAGCGCTCGCGCAATCCCCACGCGCTGCTGCTGTCCGCCCGAAAGCTCGTTTACATTTCGCTCTGCAAGCTCCGGCGGAAGCGCCACCAGCTCGAGCAGCTCCGCCGTGCGCTCTTTTGTCAGCTTGTTTTTCATGAGCATGGGCACATATTCAATGTTTTCACGCACATTTAGATGCGGAAACAGCGCGCCCCCCTGAATAACATACCCGATACCCCGCCTAAGCGCGATTAAATCTGCGCGCGCCGTATCCGTGCCGTTCACCGCAACGCTGCCGCTGTCAGGCAGCAAAAGCGCATTTATCATTTTGAGCATAGTGGTTTTTCCGCCGCCCGAACCGCCCACGACAGTCAAAAACGCCCCTCTTTTAACATCAAAGGTAAAATCCTTCAGCGCATATTTTCCGTCATATGTCTTTTGCACATTTTTAAATGCTATAACCGTATCATTTTTCATAGCAATCCCTTTTGCGTCAAAAAATCTATCGCAACCGCCTTTTCGTCCTCTTTATTATTCTCTACGCGATAGTTAAGCTCCACCATTTCGGCATCCGTCAATATGCCATCGAGCTTTTTCAGCGCCCCCTCGAGCTCCGGGTGCGCTTCTAACACTTCATGGCGCACCACCGTTCCGCAATAATATGATGTGAAGAAATTTTTATCATCCGTGAGCGTCTTTAAATCATGCACCTTAAGCATTCCGTCTGTGGTAAACGAATTTATTACGTCCACCTCATCCTCCGCTATCGCTTGATATTTGAGCCCTATATCTATGTCCTTTGTTGAAGCAAATTTGTATCCGTATGCTTCACACAGCGGCGTATATCCGTCCTTGCGTTCATAAAAATCATATTCCGAACCAAATTTTAAGTTCGGCGTCAGCGCCGCCAAATCAGAAAAAGTTTCAAGGTTATGCTGCGCGGCAAAATCCTTTTTCACCGCTAACGCATAGGTATTATTAAAGCCGTAAAGCCCGACCCAATCCATGCCGAATTGCTCGCTGTACTGCTGCTTAAGCTTTGCATACATATCCTCGGCCGTTTCCGTGCTCGTGTTTTTCAGCACGTCCGTCCACGCCGTGCCTGTGTATTCGGGATAAATGTCAAAATCCCCTTTCAGCATCGCCGGATGAATGTTTCCCGTTCCGCCCGCTATTCCTTTGGTAATTTCCGTTTTGAGGTCTGTATCTTTTTCGATAATCGCCGCGAGCATCTCGCTCAAAATAAACTGCTCGGTCATCGGCTTTGCGGCGATACGCACGGTGTCTGCGCTTTTGCTCGCGCACCCCGAAAACATTACCGTTGCGCACAATATCACCGACATAAATAATGCTGTCCGCTTAAAATTTTTCATTGTATCGCACCTTTCCCGTTTATACGTTTGTAGAGCCTCTTTTCAAAAGTACCCGCGATAAAATCAGCAATAAGTGCCAACGCCGCTATGAGCAGGCTTCCCGCGACGGTCATTGCCATATTGTTAGTGGTTATTCCGCGATAAATTGCCACGCCCAGCCCGCCTGCACCCACAAAGGACGCAATACCGCAAAGCGCAACGGTCATCACAATCATATTGCGCGCCCCCGCCAAAATCACAGGCGCCGCAAGCGGCAATTTGATTTTTACAAGCAATTGCAGCTTAGTAGAGCCCATCGCGCGCCCCGCCTCAATAATCGTCGGAGAAATTCCTTTTATTCCCGTGTGCGTGTTGCGCACCATCGGCAGCAAGCCGTAAACGGTGAGCGCAATCACCGCCGTAACATCCCCGATTCCCGTTGCGGGCACAAGAAAACCAAGCATTGCGATAGAGGGAATGGTATATATAAAATTTGTAATTCCCAAAACCGGGAAAGAAAGCTTTGAATGCTCTGATATTAAAATTCCGAAAAAAATGCCGATAATTGCCGCTATGCCGATTGCTGTAAGTGAAAGCCACAAATGCTGTAATATAAGCTCCGCAAAAAAATCCCACCGCGTGACATATAGTTTAAAAACCTCCGCAAGCATAGCATTTCCCCCATAAATACGACATTATTTTAATAAACCGAATATGCTCATCGTTACCAACTATTTTAATGTATGCTGCATTTTCTCCGTTATGTGCACATTGACAGCCACAAGCCTAACCTTTATAGTAATATATATAAACGTAACAATAAGGAGAAGTATAGTTGGATTATAGAACATTTGACACAAGTGTACAAGAAATCAAATATAAAGTCCTCAAGGAAGTGGCGTCATTAGCTTTTGACGACAAGCTAAACGAAGGGCTTCTGCAAATTTCGGAAAAAATCATGCCCGGGCCAAAGCCCACAATGCGCTGCTGTATTTATAAGGAACGCGCCATTTTAAACGAGCGGATCAAGCTTGCCGTCGGAGATAAGCAAGACCATAAAAACGTCGTTGAGGTGCTGAATATTGCGTGCGACGAATGCCCCGTTGACGGCATACGCGTTTCACAGGCGTGCCGCGGATGTATCGCGCATCGCTGCAAAAATGTATGTCCCAAAGACGCAATCGAAATCATTGACCTTAAGGCGCATATAAATCCCGATAAATGTATAGAGTGCGGAAAATGCGTTTCCGCGTGTCCGTACAACGCAATCACCAAAATGGTGCGTCCGTGCGAAAATGCCTGCAAGGTAGGGGCTATCACTATGACCGAGGATAAAAAAGCGCGCATTGACGACGAAAAATGTATTTCCTGCGGCGCGTGCGTATATCAGTGCCCATTCGGCGCGATTTCCGATCGTTCATATATACTCGAAGCAATAAAACTGCTGAAAAACTCTGAACACAACTCTAAATACAAGGTTTATGCGGTGGTTGCCCCCTCAATTTCCAGCCAATTCGGCGGCATTAAGGTTGAGCAAATGGTCGCGGGTATCAAGCATCTTGGTTTTTTTAATGTTGTTGAGGCCGCCCTTGGCGCAGATATAACCGCATATAAAGAAGCTTCCGAGCTTTATGAAAAAAAGTTCTTAACAAGCTCATGCTGTCCCGCGTTTGTGCAATATGTTAAAAACGCTTATCCCGAGCTTGCAAAACATATTTCGCATAATGTTTCGCCCATGGAAGAAATTTCCATGCACATTAAAAAACTTGAGCCGAACGCCAAAATTGTGTTTATCGGGCCGTGTATCGCCAAAAAAATGGAGTATAAGCTTCCCGCAGTTGCGGGTATAATCGACTGTGTCATTACCTTTGAAGAGCTTTTGGCATTGCTTGACAGCCGCGACATTGACCTTTCCGCTATGCCCGAGGAGCCGCTTGACAATGCCTCCTACTATGGGCGCATTTTTGCGCGCAGCGGCGGCGTTTCTGCGGCAGTAACCGAAGCTCTCATTGAACACGGCTATGACGATTTCACCTGTGAGAGCGCAATTTGCAACGGCATTGAGGAATGCAAAATCGCTCTGCTTAAAGCTTCAAAGGGCGTACTGCGCGAAAACTTTATTGAGGGTATGGCATGTATTGACGGCTGTATCGGCGGCGCAGCCTGCATCACACACGGTCCTAAAGACAAAAAACAGGTGGACGCATACGGCAACGAAGCAAAGGAAACAACCATAAAGGATTCCATACGTATTCTCGGTTTAATCAAAGAATAAAAATTAGGTCAACACCAAAAAAAGCCCGTGCAATAAGGCACGGGCTCTCGGAGTGTCAAAAAAACTTTGGCGCTCTGATAGGCTGTTAAGAAAGTCGCAAGACAAGGAAGCGAAACTTGCAAAAGCTGAGATAGAATAAACAATTCATCGATGTTTTTGCAAGTGAAGCTGACACAGTAAGTCATTTTACCGTTAGGCAAAATGACGGTTGCGGCTTTATCGACAGCCTAAAAGCCCGTGCAATAAGGCACGGGCTCTTTTTTAATAACGTACAGCACTTTTACTTTTCAAAATCTCTCGTGAAAATATCGCTGTGCTTTAGCAGACTTTCCACAGTATCAAAGCCTAATCTTTTCAATAATTCTATAACATACGGGTTATCAATAGGCGTTTTATATGTCGCGCGCTCCGCATATGCAGCTACGCACTTTTTACCATCCTCACGGCCTATAACCGCCTTTGGTCCGCCCACGCAGCCGCCCACGCAGCCCATGCCCTCAAAAAAGTTTGCATTCGTATTTTTAGTGCGCAGCTCTTCTATCATCGCCTTGCAAGCCGGTACGCCATCCGCATATTGTGTGCGCACTGTTATTTTCCTGTCAGGGTTAAGCCGCCCCACAGTTGCTCTCACTGCCTCGCTCACACCGCCTGCCTGCGCATAAATCCTGCCCGCACGTGACGAATGGTCCTTATCACTGTCCGTCATCTTTTTAGGATCAATGCCCATAGCCTCAAACATATCGCGCGCCTCTTGGAATGTAAGTACATAATCTACCGCATCCGCAATGTCCGCCTCGCGCGCTTCCGCTTTTTTAGCAACACACGGCCCTACAAAAACAGTAACAGCATTTGGATAAAGAGCTTTTATTGTCCTGCCGCACGCCACCATAGGCGAAACCGCACCCGGAACATGGGGCATCAGCTCATTATAAATCCTGCGAATCATTGCAATCCACATCGGGCAACAACAGCTCGTCAATTGATAATCCGATTCCGACAAAATATTTTTATCAAACTCCAGCCCCTCTTTCAGCGTAAGAATATCCGCGAACAGCGCAACCTCTATCATCCCGTCAAATCCGACTTTCTTAAACGCAGTGCGCAGCATTCCCTCCGTTATATCCTTGCCGAACTGTCCTGCAAACGCCGGCGCTATAAGCGCATATGTCGGCCCGTCCGCAGCTCTTACCGCCTTAAGCGCAGGTATAATGTCTTTGCTTGCCTGAAGCTTCTGCTTGTCACACGCGTCCACACACGCGCAGCAGCCCACGCACATATCCGAATCAATTTCAATTCCGTCAGCACCATTTGGTTTAATTGCATCAAACAAGCAACCGTCTGCGCATTTTTCTTGTCGCGTCGGCGGACAATCACATATACCGAATTTCCATACCACCGGATGATTTTCAGGATGCAGTAAACAATCAAGCTCATCAAAGCTCCCGTCAAGCTCCGCTGTATCTTCCCCACCGGCCTGCTGCTTCAATAACCGCTTATAAATTTCCTCAAATGTTGCCATATTACATCACCTCAATATTTCAACTTTTAATATTCATACCACAAATCTCACACATTAAAACAACGATGTGAAAAAACACTCGCCGCACTTTTCGCCTATTTCCATTTTGATGTTCCCACCGTCATCTGCAGCGTCAGATAGACGCCCGCATAACCCCGCGCCATTTTTTATTTTATCATTTACATCACCCCCCTTTTGGCTTATCATAATAATAGGAGGTAATGTTATGGGTAGATCTGATTTTGTACTCGCCGACGGCGACCGCATATTCAACTTGCTCGCGTCACCTGTCTTAGAATTTAAAGATGGTGCATGGGTCGCGTCCGCGCCAACCTCAAAAGAGCTAATCGGCGCTGTGAAGCTCTCATCTTGGGAAGTCGCTGTGCTCATCTCGCTTTGTAAATCTTGATTGGAAGGAGTATTTTGTATGTCTGAAGCTAAAATATCTTTTGGCTTAACTGAAGATGGCAAATTAGTAGCTATTCCTGAAGTAGGTCTATCAAAATCGTTGGAATTTATTGATAATTCATGGCGCCCAATCACGGGGTGCGTGGGAGATGTCTGGCGTGCGAACTTAATCAGCGATAAAGACGCTTTATCCATAACGTCTGGTGTTGCACCTGATTTTTCCATATTGGACAACCATAAATAATACGTACGATTTTCATCTCGTTGTTCCTATTTCTTCTTCAAATTGGTAGGTGCTTTGGGTAGTTTGTGACCTAACAA
>JAVXIJ010000004.1:0-36840 GCA_036648415.1 Christensenella sp. | reverse complement strand
CTTTTGGTCGCGGAGGTACAGGAATTAAAAGCTAATCCCGATCGTCTTGCAAAAGGCACGATTGTGGAAGCACAGCTTGATAAAGGACGCGGTCCTGTTGCGACAGTGCTTGTAGAAACAGGTACATTGCGTGTAGGAGATACTATTATTGCAGGTACTGCTTACGGCAGAGTGCGCGCAATGGTAAATGATCTTGGAAAGATGGTAGCCGAAGCGCTTCCGTCACAACCGGTTGAGGTTATAGGCTTTTCGGAAGTTCCGGCGGCAGGGGATATTTTGCACGCGGCGCAGGCGGATAAGCTTTCCAAACAGGTTGCAGAGGAAAGAAAAGATAAACAAAAAGCGGAAATGCTTAAGAAAATGTCTAAAATTTCGCTGGATGATTTATTTGAACAGATTGCGGAAGGGCAGATTAAAGATCTTAATATCGTAATTAAAGCGGATGTGCAAGGGTCTGTGGAAGCGGTACGTCAATCGCTGGAAAAGCTTTCTAACGATGAAGTACACGTGCGTGCTATACATTGCGGCGTAGGCGCAATTACAGAAACGGATGTTATGCTTGCATCTGCGGCAAACGCCATTATTATCGGGTTTAATGTGCGGCCGGATAATATGGCACAAGGCGCTGCGGAACGCGAAAAAGTTGACGTGCGTATGTATCGTATTATTTATAAGGCTATTGAAGATATTACCGCTGCCATGACAGGTATGCTTGAACCTGAATTTGAGGAATTGGTTTTGGGCCATGCAGAGGTGCGTCAAACCTTTAAAATGTCTACAGTGGGTACAATCGCCGGTTGTTATGTGCTGGACGGGCTGATTCGCAGAAATGCTTCTGCGCGCTTGTTGCGCGACAATGTGGTTATTTATGAAGGAGCATTGAGTTCGCTTAAACGCTTTAAAGATGATGCGAAGGAAGTAGCACAAGGATATGAATGCGGACTTTCGCTTGACCATTATGATGATATAAAAGAAAGTGATGTTATTGAGTGCTTTGAGATGCACGAAATAGCGCGTTAAGGAGTGACCATAAGATATGGCAGCCAACAGAAGAAACAGGATTGATGAAGAGGTAAAGCGTGTTCTTTCGGAAATAATCAGAAATGATGTAAAGGATGACCGTATGTCGCTTATGACAAGTGTGACGAAGGTTACAGTTACACCTGATTTGAAATTTGCAAAAGCGTATATCAGCGTGTACGATACAGAAAAAAAGAAGCAAACATCTGTGGATGCCCTAAATCACGGTGCGGCGTTTATTCGTACAAAGCTTGCAAAAGCGATTGATTTACGCAGAGTACCGGAAATCACATTTGTTTTAGATGATTCCATTGAGTATAGCATCAGAATGTCTAAACTGATTGATGATGTGAATAACAAGGATAAAAAATGAAAAAAGTAATTGAGTTTATAGAAAAACATGAAAAATTCGCTGTGTTGACGCATGTAAATCCTGATGGAGATGCGCTGGGGAGCGCATATGCATTATCACAAAGTATAAATAATCTTGGCAAATTTGCTAAGGTTATTTTATTGTGCAATCCACCGAAAAAGTATCAATTTGATGAATTTGAAGGTATGTATGCGTTGTATGACAACATATCGGCAGACGATTATGACGCCGTTATTGCGGTGGATGCAGCCACTGTCGGGCGGCTTTCGGATGCGCAAAAGCTGTTTTTGGCACTTCCGAATTGTAACATAGATCATCATGTTTCAAATACGCGGTATGCGCAAGTAAACTATGTTGCGGATTTTCCGGCTACAGGTGAAATCGTGTACAGCCTTGCGGAAAAACTCGGATTAAAGCCTGATATGACGGTGCGGATGGCTGTGTACATTGCAATTGCCACCGATACGGGGAATTTTACATTTTCAAACACAAAACGCTCAACGCTTAAATTGTTTTCTGCGTTAGTGGAGGGCGAGCTGCCGCTTGCGGATATTGCGGACCAAATTTTTAATCGCCGCACGCTTGGTGCAACAAAGCTTATTGCAAAATTTATAGAAAATATCAGATTACATGAAAACGGGCAAATTGCAATATCAACAATTATGCTTGATGAGCTTACCGCAAGCGGAGCAAATGTTTCAGACAGCGATATTTTGATTGATTATGCGCGTGAAATTGACGGAGTGGAAATCGCAATTTTTGTTCGAGAGATGAGTCGTGATACATATAAAGCAAGCTTTAGGGCTAACAGTTACGCTGATGTCGGAAATCTTGCCGCGCGTTTTGACGGCGGAGGTCACGTTAAGGCGGCAGGGTGTATGCTCAAAGGCAATATATATGATGTGATGGAAATACTTTTAAAAGCGGCAAAGGATTATTTGAAGTGAACGGAGTACTGAATATACTAAAACCGCCGGCAATGACTTCGAGTGATGTTGTTGCGCATTTGCGCAGGATATTAAATGAAAAAAAGGTCGGGCATACGGGTACGCTTGATCCCGGAGCGGCAGGAGTTCTTCCGGTATGTGTTGGTCGCGCAACAAAAATAGCGGACTATATAATGCGTGGTGATAAAGAATATATAGCCGAGATTACCTTTGGGGCTGCGACTGATACACTTGACAGCTATGGAAACGTGACGAGCAGATGTGCATGTGAAATCACACGTAATATGCTTGATGAGGTTTTGACAAGCTACACAGGCACGCTTTTTCAAAAACCGCCCATGTATTCCGCGGTAAAGCATGAGGGCAAAAAGCTTTATCAGCTTGCGCGTAAAGGTATTACAGTTGAAAAGCCGCCGCGCGAAGTTAAGATATATGCAATAGATATTTTGCACGGAGAAAAAAATCGCTTTTTGCTGCGTATAAAATGTTCAAAAGGAACATATATAAGAACATTATGCGCAGATATAGGCGCACAGCTTGGGTGTTGTGCGTACACATCATTTTTGATGCGTACGGAAACCTGCGGATATACGATTGAAAATGCTTATACGTTGGATGAAATCAAAGAATTAGTGACGGATGGCAATGTGTGTTCGGCGGTTTTGCCTATAGAGGATGCGCTTGGTTTTATGAAAAAAGCAGTGTGCGGAACAGAGCTGTATCCGTTTTTAACGACGGGCACGCCCATATGTCTTGATAAAGCACCGATGGAGCTTGAGCCTGATGTTGATTATGCGGTATATTGTGATGATGAACTTATCGGAATCGGCAGAAAGGTTGAAAACACATTAAAAATCGTATCTATGTTAAAGAATTTGGGGGCTCGCATTTGAAGCTTATAACACAAAAAGATTTGCCGTTGAAAGAACCCACTGCGGTCGCGATAGGCTTATTTGATGGGATACACAAAGGCCATTCGGCGCTAATCAATGATATAAAACAATATAAAGACGAGCTAAAATCACTTGTTTATACATTTGACACAAAGCCTAATCATGCGGCATACAAAAATATATATACGGCTCAAGAAAAGTTTTCGATTTTTTCGTCGATGCAGATAGATGCGTTTTATATGCAGCCTTTTACTGCTGAATTTTCTCAGCTTACCAAAGAAGAATTTTTGCGCCGCATTACAGATGATTTTAATGCGAAGCATATTACAGTGGGCTTTGATTTCCGTTTTGGGAAAAATGCAGAGGGTACTGCGCAATATCTTGAACAGCAGGCAGAAAAACACGGCTACACGGTGCGCGTTGTGCCTGAGGTATTGTGTAATGAGGGAAAAATCAGCAGCACTCTTATCAGAACGCACATAGAGCGCGGAGAGATGCAAAGCACTGCAGAGCTTTTAGGGCGTTTCTATTTTATTGACGGAATAATTGAAAAAGGAAACAGCATTGGCGCTGCTATTGGGTTTCCGACTGCAAATATCTCTACCGATAAGCTGATGCCGAAGTATGGTGTATATGCAACATTTGTTGAAATCGGAGGAAAGCGGTATTCTGCGGTTACTAATGTCGGCGTTAAACCAACTATAACCGATGACGGTACACCTAATATAGAAACATTTATTTTTGATTTTTCCGATGATGTCTATGATGCTGCTATGCGTGTAAATTTTGTTTCTTTTTTACGGGCGGAACGAACATTTCAAAATGTTGACGCGTTAAAGGCGCAAATTGCGCGTGACGCAATAGATGCGCGCACATTGCTTGAAAAGTTATAGGTTTACAAAGAGCACGTAATATGATATTATATATGGCATATGGATTATCGTATGCTCCGATGCACGACAACTCCGACGGCGCCGTAGCATAACGAGTTCACAACAAATGGAGGTATTAAAAATGGATAAAACAGTAAAGACAGAAATCATTCAAAAGTATGCCCAAAAAGAAGGGGATACAGGTTCGCCGGAGGTGCAGATTGCACTTCTTACATTTAGAATCAATCATCTCAATGATCATCTGAAAGAGTTTAAAAAGGATGCGCATTCAAGACGCGGACTGCTGAAAATGGTTGGTAAAAGAAGAGGCTTGCTTAATTACTTAAAGGAAAAAGATATTGAGCGTTACAGAAGTCTTATTGAAAGCCTGAATTTGAGAAAGTAGTCAAAAGGAGCGGGATTTTCTCGCTCTTTTTAAGTTTTTCATGTGTATTTCGGGATATATTAAACGGTTATCAAATAGGAAGAATATATAAAGGCAAACATAGGAGGAAACTATGCAGGAAAGTAAAGTATATGAAATGGAACTTGGCGGACGCACGCTCTCGATAGAGAACGGTAAATACGCTATGCAGGCAGATGGTTCTGTGCTGGTAAGATGTGGGGACACAGCATTATTGGTAACGGCAACGGGTGCAAAGACAAAGCGCGAGGGGCTTGATTTTTTCCCGCTGAGCGTCGAATATGAAGAAAAAATGTATGCCGCGGGTAAAATACCGGGTGGCTTTATCAAACGTGAGGGCAGACCTTCGGAAAAAGCGATTTTAGCGGCAAGGCTTATAGATCGCCCAATTCGTCCGTTGTTCCCCAAAGGATATTTTATTGATGTACAGATCGTTGCGACGGTTATGTCGGTGGATGATGATATTCCGGGTGAAGTTTTGGCTATGATTGGTTCTTCTGCGGCACTGAGCATTTCGGGGCTTCCGTTTGCAGGACCTACAGGTTCTGTGGTTGTGGGGCTTATTGATGGTGAATATATCATCAATCCGGACAGCGCACAGCGCGAAAAGAGCAGATTGCATTTGACGGTTTCCGGCACAAAGGATGCTGTTATGATGGTAGAGGCGGGCGCAAACGAAATTTCCGAGCAGGAAATGCTTGGGGCTATATTGTTTGCACATGAAGAAATCAAACGAATTTGTGCGTTTATTCAAAATATCAAAGATGAAATCGGCAAACCTCAAAAGGAAGCGGATGTCTATCATATTCCTGAAGAAATTGAAGCCGCTGTGCGCGAGTATGCTGCTGACAAAGTTGTTTGGAGTGTGGATACGTTTGACAGAGATGAGCGTGAAGCGCGTCAAGAGCAAGTTAAAAAGGAAATTATTGAGCATTTTGCAGAGCAGTTTCCTGACAGTGCATTGCATATTACAAATACGCTTTATAATATGACAAAAGAAGTTGTCAGAAGCAAAATCATGAATGACGGTATTCGCCCGGATGGTCGTAGTTATGAAGATATTCGTCCGATTTGGTGTGAAACCGGTATTTTCAAGAGAACGCATGGCAGCGCTGTATTTACGCGTGGACAAACACAGGCAATGAACCTTGTTACATTGGGCGGTATGCGTGAAGGACAGACGCTTGACGGGCTTTCGCCTGAAGATTTTAAGCGTTATATGCATCATTACAATATGCCGCCGTATTCCACAGGCGAAGCAAAAATGATGCGTTCAACTTCAAGACGCGAAATCGGTCATGGTGCACTTGCTTCAAGAGCGCTTGAGCCGGTGCTTCCGTCAGAAGAGGAATTCCCCTATGCAATTCGTTCTGTATCAGAGGTTATAAGCTCTAACGGTTCAACCTCGCAGGCGAGCGTATGTGCAAGCTCACTTGCACTTATGGATGCGGGTGTTCCGATTAAAAAAGCAGTTGCAGGCTGCGCGATGGGGCTTATAAAAGACCCTGACAGCGGAAAAGTTGTAGTGATGACGGATATTCAAGGTCTGGAAGATTTCTTAGGAGATATGGACTTTAAAGTAGCGGGTACTAAAGACGGTATTACGGCTATTCAAATGGATATTAAAATAAAAGGAATAGATAAAGAGATTTTGGAGCGTGCTCTTGAACAAGCGCTGCGCGGCAGACTCTTTATACTTGATAAAATGAATGAGGTTATTTCTGCACCGCGCGAGCACCTCTCGCCCTATGCACCCAAAATCATTCAGTTTATGATTAACCCTGATAAAATCCGCGAAGTAATCGGCGCAGGCGGGAAAGTTATCAATAAAATTATTGAGGATACAGGGGTTAAAATTGATATTGAGGATAGCGGACATGTTGCCATACTTACAGCAGATGACGCTGCTGCAACGCGTGCGCGCAAAATAATTGAGGGAATCGTAAAAGAAATTAAAGTCGGCGAGGTTTATAACGGCAAAGTTGTGCGTATCATGAACTTTGGCGCATTTGTAGAGCTTACGCCGGGAAAAGACGGTATGTGCCGCATTTCAAATCTTTCAAATGAGTTTGTTGAAAAGGTGGAAGATGTGTGCAATATTGGAGATACGTTGCTTGTTAAGGTTGTAGAGATTGATAAGCAGGGCAGAATCAATCTAACACACAAGGGCGTTAAACCGGAAGAACTTACTGACTGAAAATGATTGAAGAAAAGCCGACGTAAAAGGGGGAATTCCCCTTGTGTCGGCTTTTTTTATATGAAAGGGAAAACAATGGATAAGACTTTTATAAATGAAACCTTAGAGTGCGGCGCGCGGCTTGTGGCGGAGAAGCTGCCTAATTTTCATTCTGTAACGGCAGGAATTTGGGTGGGAGCAGGCTCTGTTACAGAAACTGAAGAAGAAAATGGTATTTCTCATTTAATCGAGCATATGTTGTTCAAAGGAACTGAAAAGCGCACCTCTAAACAGATTGCGGTAGATGTTGATAATATCGGCGGACAAATAAATGCGTTCACATCAAAAGAATGCACTTGTTACTATATTAAGATGATTGATGAAAAATTAGAACAGGGCATGGAGATTTTGACGGATTTATTTTGCAACGCGACTCTTCCGGACGCAGAACTTGAAAAGGAACGCAATGTAGTGTTGGAAGAAATTGCAATGAGCAATGACACACCTGAGGATGTGGCAATGGAGCTTATATCAAGCACATATTTCAGTGGTTGCTCACTCGAAAAAACAATACTCGGACCTGCGGAAAACATACGTCGATTTATGCGCCGAGATATGGTGAGTTATATGAATCGTTACTATACGGCGTCAAACATAATCGTTGCGGTGGCAGGCAATTTTGATGAGCAAGAGCTTAAGGATTGCCTCAACAGGCTGTTTGGAAAACTAAACAGAAATACGCTTAATGTGCCGTCATTTGCCGACTGCACATCTTTTGCTCCAAAAGGCGATAGGTTTGAAACTATAGATAAGGATATTGAGCAAGTGCATTTATGTATGGGAATGCCGGGGATAGATGCACATGATAAGAGAAAATATGCTCTTGATATTGCAAACAACGTAATCGGCGGGTCAATGAGCTCGCGCTTGTTTCAGAAGATAAGGGAAGAAATGGGTATGGCATATTCGGTGTTTACATATCCTGCGCTTTATCGTAATGCAGGGATGTACGGCGTTTATGCGGGGACTATGGCAAGCAATGCAGAACAGGTTGCGGAAATGATTTTAAAAGAATTAAAACGTGTTAAAAATGATGGAATTACCAAAGAAGAATTTATGCAAAGTCGTGAACAGTCTAAGGGAAATATGATATTATCGTTGGAAAGCACATCGTCAAAAATGAGCTCAATCGGAAAGGCAATGATACTTACAGGAAACGTTTATTCGGATGAGGAAGCTCTGCGTTTTATGGATGAAGTGCGTTATGAGGATTTGCGTGATGTGCTTGATACATGTCTGGACTTTAACAAATTGACGGTTACGTGTGTCGGAACAATACCCGATAAACAAAAATTACGCCGGCTTGTTAATTAGATTGTGTCGCGTATTTGTTGAAAAACAGATGGTTTAATGATATAATAATTAAGATTGTAAATTGTGGTAAAAAGGGGTTTTAATGGTAACAGGTAAGAAACGCAAAAGAAAGAATACCAATAAAAAAAATGAGATTGTCGGCATTGTTATTATTGGTTTGGCAGTCTTTCTTGCAATTACAATTTATATGAATATTGACAGCGTGTTTGGTAATGTTATACGCGATGCTGTTTTTGGCGTATGCGGAGTTATCGGTTATGCCGTACCTATTATATTGGGCGTGGTAGGTGTACTGTTTATTATTGCACGTAAAAAATCTAAAAACACCGGTAAGCTGATTTTACTGGGACTGACTATGTTGTTTGTTTTTTCATTGGCACATCTTTTTACCATTAACGATATTTATGCAGAGGGCGGAAATTTTGGGCGCTTTATACAGGCTTCCTATGAGTATGGTGTGGCAGAGCTTAGCGGTGGCGGAGCAATAGGGTCATTGTTGGCCTATTGGACATATCGCTTCTTAGGACTTATCGGCAGCTACATAGTGTTTATTACAGGGATTGCGGCATTTATTATAGCACTTACGAATCTTTCAATTAAAAAAGCAGGCAAGGATATTGGGAGTGCCGTAAAAACTACGTATGATGAGTATCGTACGCGTGCGGAGCTGCGCCGCGAAAAAAAACGTTTATATGTTGAAAATCTTGATATAGAGCATGAAGAAGAGCTTCGAGCAAAGCAAGCTGAAGAGGCGGAAATACAACAGGATTATGACAGCGAATTTAATATGCACGTGCAAGAGCCGCAACCCATTGAGCAATTTGATACAACACAGCGCACAGATGAATTTGCAAATTATGACCCGGCGGAATATCGCAAGGTGTTTTCGGATACAGATATAGAATTTGATGATGATGTCCCCACTGAAGTAAAAAGTAAGAGAAAAATAGGGACAGAACAGGAAACCGTTCCGCAGCATACAGCTGAGTTTGCACCGATAAACGTACGCGGAGGGGTAAGCTCTGCCAAAAAGTATATTAAGCCGCCGCTTAATTTGCTTAATATGCCTACAAAGGGTGCAAGAACGTCTACTGCCAATCTTAAAAAAAATGTAGAGATTTTAGAAAATACGCTTGCAAGCTTTAATGTAAATGCAAAGGTTGTAAATGTGAGCCATGGACCGGTTGTTACACGTTATGAAATACAGCCTGCGCCGGGTGTAAAAGTAAGCAAAATTGTAAATCTTGCAGATGATATTGCGATGAACCTTTCGGCGCGCGATGTACGTATAGAGGCACCCGTTCCGGGGAAACCCGTTGTAGGGATAGAAGTGCCGAATTTAGAAACAAGCTCTGTCGGTCTGCGAGAGCTTGTCGGCGGGGAAGAATTTAAACAAATAAAGAGCCCGATTGCTTTTGCGTTGGGCAAAGATATTGCCGGAGCAAATGTTTATGCGGATATAGCCAAAATGCCGCATTTGCTGATTGCGGGGGCGACAGGTTCGGGCAAAAGTGTATGTATCAATTCACTTATTATAAGTATGTTGTACCATGCCTCACCGGAAGACGTAAGAATGATTATGATTGACCCTAAGGTTGTGGAGCTTAATATATTCAACGATATTCCGCATCTGCTGATTCCCGTGGTTACCGACCCTAAAAAGGCGGCATCTGCAATAAATTGGGCTGTAAATGAAATGACTATGCGTTACCGTCAATTTGCGGCAAAGGGAGCTAAAGATTTAAAAAAATATAATAATATTGTGTGCAATGAAGAGGACGGAGAAACGCTTCCGCATATTTTGGTTATAATTGATGAGCTTGCAGACTTGATGATGGTTGCACCGGGTGAAGTGGAAGACGCAATTTGCCGTATTGCACAGCTCGGACGTGCAAGCGGCATACATCTTGTTATTGCAACACAACGCCCGTCTGTTGATGTAATAACAGGAATTATCAAAGCAAATATTCCCTCTCGCATAGCATTTTCGGTGTCATCACAGGTGGATTCGCGTACGATACTCGATATGGCAGGAGCAGAAAAACTTTTGGGGCAGGGGGATATGCTTTTTTATCCGTCAGGAGCGCCCAAGCCGCTGCGCGTGCAGGGCTGTTTTATTTCTGACCATGAAGTGGATGCTGTCACTAAATTTCTAAAGGAAAGAACCACCGCAGATTATGACGCAAAAGTGATAGAAGGAATATCTAAGAGCAGCGCGAATACAATGGCAGGGCAGGAAGAAACCGATGAATTGTTTGTACGAGCTTTGGAAACAATAGTTGAATATGACCAAGCATCCACATCTATGCTTCAACGGCGTTTGCGTATAGGCTATGCGCGTGCCGCACGGCTTATTGATCAATTAGAGGAGCATAGCTATGTTTCGCCAATGGATGGCAGTAAAGGGCGACAGGTGCTTATTACCAAAGAGGAGCTTCAAGATTTGATAAATCCACAGGAAGAGGAATAAAAAATGACTGTGAAAATTGGCGTTATCTCGCTGGGATGTGTAAAAAACACAATTGATACAGAAGAAATGCTTGCGCAGCTTAAAGATGATTATGAGTTTGTGCAGGATATGCAGGATGCCGACATCATGCTTATTAACACATGCGCATTTATAAATGACGCAAAAGAAGAATCAATTAACACTATACTTGAAGCAGAACAACAGAAAAAATTCGGAAAGTTAAATGGCATTATCGTAACAGGGTGTATGCCTGAACGGTTCCGCGATGAGCTCAAAAAAACGTTGCCGCGTGTGGATGCATTCTTAGGAACGGCGGCATATAAAGAAATACGGCAGGCAATAGAAGAGGTCGTTGTAGGAAACCATTATGAAAGCTACCCGGATACTACTATTGATGAAGCTTATTCACAGCGCGTTTTGACCACGCTTCCGCCTACGGCATATGTAAAGATAGCAGAGGGCTGCGACAATTGCTGCAGTTATTGTGTAATACCGTCTATTCGCGGAAAATATCAGAGCAGGAGCCCTAAAGCAGTGTTAGATGAAATTGCTTCACTTGCGCGTGACGGCTACAGCGAGATTATTTTAGTGGCGCAGGATACAACCGGTTATGGCAAAGATATTGATGAAGATATAAATCTTGCAAAGCTTATGGACAGCGCTGCGCAAATAAAGGGTGTTAAATGGCTGCGCGTTTTGTACAGCTATCCAAACGGCATCACGGATGAGCTTTTAGAGGTAATGTGTAAGCATAACAATATCGTTAAATATCTTGATATACCTATTCAGCATACGGATAACGAAATTTTGAAGAAGATGAACAGGCGTAATTCGTGGGAGCTGACGGATGAGGTTGTAAGAAAGATACGGAATGCATCAGAAGATTTTATTATTCGTTCCACAATTATTGTCGGATTTCCGGGCGAGAAACGTGAAAATGTTACAAACCTATATAAAGATTTAAAAAAATATCAACTTGATCGTTTGGGCGTTTTTTCTTATTCACAAGAGGAAGGAACGATAGCGGCAGAGATGGAAGACCAGATTGATGAGGAAGAAAAAGAGTTCCGCAGGGATTCCGTACTTAATACTCAATCCTCAATTTCACTGGACAGAAATCAAGCGCGTGTGGATAAGGTTTATGAAGTGTTAATTGAAGGATTTGATGAGCATACAGGGTTATATTATGGGAGGTCATATGCCGAAGCACCGGATGTTGACGGCAAGATTTTCGTAAAAACAGATGAAGCACTTAAGACCGGTGCATATTATCCGATTAAAATAACCATGGCATACAGCTATGATTGTACAGGAGAGCTTAAAAAATGAAATGGAATGCACCTAATATACTGACTATTCTTCGAATGCTGCTTATTCCGTGCTTTATTGTGTTTTATTTTACGGGTTTGCCTTATTGGAATATTATTGCTGCAATTATATTTATTGTGGCGGCGTTCACAGATTGGCTTGACGGCCATCTTGCACGAAAACATAACCAAGTTTCTGATTTCGGAAAATTGTGGGACCCAATAGCGGATAAGCTGCTTGTGTTAGCGGCGTTGCTTCTTCTGATGGATATGGGTAAAGTAGGATTTATTGCGGTTTTGATTATTGAAGCGCGTGAGCTTATTATAGGCGGAATACGTTCGGTTGCCGCGTCAAAGGGTGTAGTAATCGCAGCGGATATGTCAGGCAAACTGAAAACCGTGGTGCAGTTTGTTGCGATTGTATTGTTGCTTTTGAATGATTGGCCATTTACATTTGTATCAATCTCAATCGGAAGTGTTTTAATTTGGGTAAGTGTTGCATTGTCGATTTATTCCTGTATTGCATATTTTGTAAAGAACCGCAAGGTATTATCAGACTAATTTTAGAAAGAGGAACAAATAATGGATAGTAAAAAGTCAATGGATAGCAGAGGAAATACGGTAGACAGCAAAGGAAAGCCTTTTGACAATAAAGAAAAAGCACTTGATGCGGCGTTGGCGCAAATTGAAAAGCAGTTTGGCAAGGGTGCGGTAATGAAGCTGGGTGATGCCGCTAAAAATATGAATATTGAAGCAATTCCGACAGGCTGCTTAGAGCTTGACATTGCGCTCGGCATAGGCGGAATTCCGCGCGGCAGAATTGTAGAGGTTTACGGGCCTGAATCATCGGGTAAAACTACAGTTGCGTTGCACATGATTGCAGAAACACAGAAATTAGGCGGAGCAGCAGCATTTATAGACGCAGAGCACGCACTTGACCCGGTATATGCAAAGAACCTTGGGGTTGATATTGACAATTTATATGTTTCACAGCCGGGTACCGGTGAAGAAGCGCTTGAAATAGCGGATGTGATGACCCGCAGCGGCGCAATAGATATTGTGGTTATAGACTCTGTGGCGGCGCTTGTGCCCAAAGCTGAAATTGAGGGGCTGATGGGGGATTCGTCGGTGGGCGTGCAAGCACGGCTCATGTCGCAGGCACTGCGGAAGCTGGCAGGTGCAATAAGCAGAACAAACACAATTGTAGTATTTATAAATCAGCTGCGCGAAAAAATAGGAGTTATGTTTGGCTCGCCCGAAACGACAACCGGCGGTAAAGCGCTTAAGTTTTATGCGTCGGTACGTCTTGATGTACGGCGCATAGAAACAATTAAGGTGGGTGAGCAAATGATTGGCAATCGCACACGCATCAAGGTTGTTAAGAATAAAGTAGCACCGCCGTTTAAAAAAGCTGAGTTTGAGATTTATTACGGCGAGGGAATAAGCGAGCCTTCAAGTATACTGAATTTGGGAACGGAACTTGGAATGATTATAAAATCAGGTTCATGGTTCTCATACGAAGGAGAGCATATCGGACAGGGACGCGACAATGCGCGCCAATATTTGATGGCGAATCCGGAAATAATGGAGGATATTAAACAAAAAATATTGAAAACATATAATTTGGGTAAATATAAGGATCAGGTTGTTGAAGAAGAACCCGCGGACAAAAAAGAGCCCGCGGACAAAAAAGAAAAAAACGGTAAGTAAGATTAGTTTGTGGTAATTTTGGTGGTGCAGTATTCTAGTCGGTACTGCCGATTTCGAAGACGGGCCTAAAAATCCGTTATAGGGCACATCGATGAAGTTTCTGGTGTTGGCTGCTGACGCCCAGTTGGGAGCTGATGCTGGGAGTTAAGAAAGAAGGGCGATCCATAAGGGCATATGGGCGTTGACCCAGCTTTCGCGGAGACCTGTTACGGTGGTGGTATCTAATTAACCCATTACTGGACAGGGTAAAACCTGCTATGCGGCGCTAAGCTGTGTACAGAGTAGCCTGCCTTGAGTTGATATGGTGGACATGCGGGATAATTTGCCGGTCATTTATCACGTACGGATGATGATTGGTTGGACTGTGAAAAACCATATCGGCAAAAGAGACTAGAAATTGGAATTGTGCTGTTGAGGAAAGCTCCTAGACTGTATTTAAGGCAATAAGGGGATTATAGTGTGGTTTGAAAAGGCAATCCGGTCGTGCAAGTGGTAACACTGCACCAAAGACTTTAAAGGGTAACCGCTTCATCTGGCGACAGGGAGCAGACTTTGGGGAAATCCTACCGGACCATATACTGCAAGGTTTACTCTTATTGTCACCACCATTTTATTAAAATGATATGAGGCATTTATGAAAGTTATTAAGCATTGGACAATAAAAATATTTTTTATTACATTGTTTATTTCCGCAGGTGTATCAGTGGCTGCGGAATATTTTATTTCAAATTTATCGTTGATTGCATCAATCGGAATACTTGCCATGCTTATAACTGTGGGCGTGTTCTTTGATGTTGTCGGTGTGGCATTTGCAAGCTGCGATCAAGCGCCTTTTATTGCTATGTCGGCAAAAAAAAATGTGAAAGCACATTATGCACTGAAAATGCTTAAAAATGCGGATGTAGTTTCTAATTTTTGCAATGATGTTATAGGAGATATTTGCGGAATAGTCAGTGGCGCGGCAGGCGCAGCAATTACTATAAAAGCATTGGTTTTCAATGTTCCTTTTCCGGATTTAGTTATATCAATCATAATTTCTGCACTTATTGCAGCGACGACGGTTGCGGGCAAAGCGTGGGGGAAGTCGGTTGCGCTTAAAAAAAGCAAGGATATTGTGCTTGCGATTGGTTCTGTGGCACATTTTTTCAGCGGCGGGAGAAAACATGAAAAAGAGAATTGATGTGCTGATAGCGGAGAGAGAGCTGGCAAAAAGTCGCGAAAAAGCAAAAACCTTGATTATAGCAGGTGAGGTACGAGCAAACGGTGAAGCTGTAAAGAATCCGTCAGACACTTTTGATGAAGATGTTATAATTGAAATAGGCAAGGATGCTTGCCCATATGTCAGCCGCGGCGGGCTCAAGCTTGAAAAAGCAATAGATAAATTTAAGCTTTCGCTGAAAGATAAGGTATGTATGGATATTGGCGCGTCAACCGGTGGATTTACAGATTGTATGTTAAAAAACGGCGCAAAATATGTGTATGCGGTGGATGTAGGATACGGACAATTTGATTGGACACTGAGAAATGATGCGCGCGTCAAGCTTATGGAACGCACCAACGCACGCTATATTGAAATGCAAGAACAGCCTGTGGATTTTGTAAGTGTGGATGTATCATTTATTTCGCTCAGATTGATTTTTCCGGCAATTGCGCGTGTTACGGCACAAGGCGCGCAGGTGGTAACGCTTATAAAACCGCAGTTTGAGGCAGGCAGAGAACACGTAGGCAAAAAGGGTGTTGTGCGTGACTCGGCGGTGCATGAGGAAGTAATAAAAAAAACAATAGCAGATGCGCGAGTTAATGCTTTGTTTGTACGAGGCATTACATATTCGCCCATCAAAGGACCAAACGGAAATATAGAATATCTTGCATATTTTTCCGCAGAATCAGCGGAAGATATTCCTGATGTAAATGGAATTGTCATGAGTGCACATACACAATTATTATGATATGTAAGCTCATGAAATATGCTTGTATATCTATTCATTTTTAGTGTATAATAGCTTCAGATGAACTATAGAAATGAGAGATACATATGCTAAAGCTTGGTATTTATACAAATGCAGATAAAGACCCGGGGCTTATTGCAACTAAAAAGGTAATCAGCGTGCTTAAGGCGGCCCACTGCGACATTTGTTATGATGAAGATACCGCAAGGTTGCTCGGCATTGAAGATTATACCGATGCGCGCGCGGCGCAGGCTCTATTCGTTTTGGGCGGTGACGGCACAATTCTGCGCGCCGTTCGCAAATATGTTTTAACGGGAATACCGATTATCGGCGTAAATATCGGCCATCTTGGCTTTATGAGTGAGCTTAATCTTTCTGATGTACCCAAAATGGCGGAGCATCTTCATAGTAAAGATTATGTCATAGATGAACGCATGATGTTAGAGGCGAGAATAAACGGAACAGGAGCGCCCATAGTTGCGCTCAACGATTTTATTATTACAAAGGTGAACCGTACACGCATGGTGCAGTTGGATTTATATGTAAACGGTACACTTGCAGAACATTATAACGGTGACGGGCTTATTGTTGCGACACCCACGGGTTCAACGGCATATTCGCTGTCGGCAGGCGGCCCTGTAATTGCTCCAAATGTAAATTGTATGCTGATTACGCCGATGTGCCCGCATTCTTTATATGCGCGCAGCATTGTTACTAAATACAGTGATGTGATCATAGTGCGGCCGCGTGACGGGGAAACTGATGTTACGTTTTCGGCTGACGGACAGCAGATACAGCATTTAAAGAATAATGACAGCATTGAGATAAAGCGGTCGGAACAAAACACTCGTTTTTTGCGTTTTACAAACGATACGTTTTTTCCGCAATTAAAGGATAAGCTTGCGCAGTGGAGCGTTACCAAAAAATAGGAGTTCTTTTATGAAATCAAAAAGACAAAATAAAATTTTAGAGATTATTGAAAATAATGAGGCGCAAACACAAGAAGAATTAGTTTTGCGCTTAAATGAAGCCGGGTACAACGTTACGCAGGCAACAATTTCGCGCGACATAAAAGAGCTTCATCTGATAAAAGTACAATCTGCGACAGGAACGTATAAATATGCAGTCAACAAAAAAAACAAGGGCAGCGACATGGATATTTTAATGCGTATTTTTAAAGATACCGCAGTTTCCATTGAAAATGCCGTTAATATTATTGTCATAAAAACGCTTTCAGGAAGCGCAAACGCGGCGGCGGAGGTGGTGGATAGCCTCCACTACAACGGCGTTTTAGGTACTATAGCAGGTGATAATACAATTTTTGTTGTAACGTCATCTGAACATACAGCGGAAGAAATTGTAGAGCGTTTTTCAAGAATAATCAATAAGTAAGGAAGCGTATACAATGATTAAGAGCCTTGCGGTTAGAAATATCGCGCTGATAGACGAATTGAATATAGAGTTTTCAGAGGGACTGAACGTTCTTTCGGGTGAAACGGGCGCAGGAAAATCTATCGTTGTGGATTCAATGAATTTGCTGCTCGGAGAGCGCGCCGACAGAGAACTTATTCGCAGCGGCAAAGAAAAAGCGCACGTAGAAGCCGTGCTTTGTATCAACTCAAAGGTATTTAAAGATTTTTTCGAGGAAAATGAGCTTGATGCGGAGGATGAGATTATTTTGTCGCGTGACCTTTCTGTTTCGGGTAAAAATGTTTGCAGAATTAACGGAACGATTGTGAATTTAGCAACATTAAAGTCCTTTACAGATAAAGTAGTGGATTTGCACGGACAGCATGAGCATCAATCGCTTTTATATGCAAAAAACCATATGGATTTCATTGATAATTATTGCAGGGAAGCAGTGATAGACGTCAAACAAAAAATAGTTGATTTATATGCGCAGCTGCGTGCGGCGGAAAAGTCGCTTAAAGAAACGGGCGGCGACAAAAAAGAGCGTATGCGCAGCATTGATCTTTTGGAATTTCAAGTAGCAGAGATTACAGATGCGCAAATTTTAGCGGGGGAAGAAGATTCATTAAAGGAAGAACGTGAAAAATTGCAAAATGCTCAAGAAATTGCCGAAGCGCTTGCGCAAGGATATACAAAGCTGTATCTCGGCGGTGAAGAGGGCGGGAGCGCGTTATCCTTGGTGCAAAATATAGTGGAGTCGCTTTCGCATATAGCAATGTATGATGCACAATATGAAAGCACTCTTGAACGTCTGACGGAAAGTGCGTACACGCTGGAAGAATGTGCACATGATATGCGCGCGTTTTCGGAACAGGTGGTTTTTGATGAACAGCGTCAGAGTGAAATAGAAGAACGCATAGATTTATTGAACGGTTTAAAACGCAAATACGGCAACACCGAGGAAGATATACTTTCATACTGCGAGGATGCGCAAGAGCGCCTTATAAGGCTTCAGAATGCGGATGAGGAAGCTGCGCGGCTGCTTGGTGAAATAACACATTTAAAAGATGCGTTATATGCGCAATATGTATCGTTGTCCGCTATTCGTAAACAAGCGGGCAAACGTTTAGCGGCGGAGCTGTTAAACGAACTTTCCGATCTTGGTATGCAAAATGCAAAATTTGAAGCGCGTTTTGAACCTTTGGCTTCAAGGGATGCGGCAGTGTTTTGCAACGGCGGCATAGATGAAATGGAGTTTTATATTTCTACTAACGCAGGTGAACCACTAAAGCCGCTTTCAAAAACCGCGTCAGGCGGAGAAATCTCGCGTATTATGTTAGCATTTAAAAATATATCGGCGGGAATAGACAATATTTCCACGATGATTTTTGATGAGATAGATACAGGAATCAGCGGTAAAATGGCGCTTGTTGTTTCTGAAAAAATGGCGTCTATCGCGCGCTCAAGACAGGTGATTTGCGTGACACATCTTCCGCAAATTGCAGCAATGGCGGATGCGAATTTTTTAATCCGCAAATATTCAAAATGTGATGAAACAAATACAACAGTCATGCGTCTTGACGGTGACGGTGTAATTGATGAAATCGCAAGGCTTGCCGGTGGAATTGAAACAGTAAACTCACAGAAATATGCGCGTGAGTTACAGCAGAATGCGCAAAAAATAAAAAAAGTGTTTAACAGTTAATCGGAGGTTTGCTTTGGCAAGATTTATGCGCACACTAATCGTCGAGCAGAGCAGCGATTATATCAACCAAATTAAAGGTATGCTTTGGGATGTTTCGGACTCCTTTGTTTGCACGACCAACGGGGAAGAAGCACTGGCTTTATATGACAAATATCATCCTGATTTGGTTTTAGTAGAAGCTATTTTGCCCGGGTATGATGGTTTTGCTTTGATGGAACATATGTTATGTGATAAAGATGTGGTTAAGATTGTGCTTACATCCATGAGCCAAGAGATGATAATAAGAAAATCTTTTGAGCTTGAGGCGGCATATGTAATAGTAAAGCCTTACATTAAAGAGCTGTTTGTAAAGCGTATTCTTGAAGCAGCAGAGCTGAGAATGCACCTTGTCGGTGTGGATTATGATAGATTTTTGATTGGCAGAATATCTGTTGTGTTGAAGCGGCTGGGTATTCCTGTTAATATAAAAGGCTACAAGTTTCTTAAAGAAGCGCTGCAAATGGTGTGCGCCGACCCAATGAAGATGCGGCCGCTGAATTTAAACGTGTATGAACCGCTTGCGAGGAAATACAATTCAACGGATAAATGTGTAGAGCGTAATATACGTCATGCGATTGAAACGGCGGCATCGCGCGGTGACCCAAAAGCATTTGAAGAATATTTTGGTTATTCTATCAGTTCTGAAAAGGGGAAGCCTACAAACGGCGAGTTTATTGCAGCATTGGCAGAAAAGCTTATGACGAATATATAAGAAAGCGAGAACAGTAATGAAGGAACGTTTAAGTATTGCAAAAAATTATATTGAAGCAAATACTGATTTTTGTCCGGAGGTTGTGATAGTATTAGGTTCAGGGTTGGGAGATTATGCAAACACTATTGATGAAGTGATTGCTGAATTTAATTATGCAGATATTCCGGGCTTTCCGGTATCAACAGCACCGGGGCACGCCGGCAAACTGACATTTGGCTGTAAAGCAGGAAAGCGGATTGCGCTTTTGTCGGGACGGTTTCATTGCTATGAGGGCTATACTGCGGCGGAAACGGTGGTGCCGTTGCGCACGCTTTTGATGCTTGGGGCTAAATATGTGTTGCTCACAAATGCTTCAGGCGGAATAAATACTGATTTTTCGGCGGGTGACCTTATGGTAATCACAGATCACATCAATTTTTCTGCAAATAATGCTCTGACGGGTTCTAATATCGATGAACTCGGACCGCGCTTTCCCGATATGTCATTTGCGTATTCTAAGAGTCTTAACAAAATTCTGGATGGCGTAGCAGATAAGAACGGCATTGTGCTCAGGCATGGTATATATGGTTATATGGTAGGTCCGTCATATGAAACACCTGCGGAAATCCGTGCATTAAGAGTGCTTGGGGCAGATGCAGTCGGAATGTCCACGGTACATGAGGTTGTTGCAGCATCTCATGCAGGCGCACAAACCGTTGCCGTTTCGTGCATCAGTAATCTGGCGGCGGGTGTTGCAAAGCACGCGCTTACAATGGAAGAAGTGCTTGAAGCAGGCAAAAAGGTTGCTTCAAAAATGTGCATGCTTGTGGATGGTTTTTTAGAAATGCTGTAATATAAGTGTGTTGGTATTGGTTTATGTGTTTAAAAATAATAGATATTTAAAAATGAGGTTATTAAAATATGTTTAGTTCTTTTACAGACCCAAATTATTGGATGGGGCTTTTGTACAGTATACCGGCGGTGCTTTTGGCGCTGTCGGTGCACGAATACGCCCATGCGTATGCAGCGTTCAAATGCGGTGACCCAACGGCGCGCAACTTAGGACGTATGACTCTTGACCCGACAAAGCACCTTGACCCGATAGGTACGATTTGCTTGTTGTTGTTTCGTTTTGGATGGGCAAAGCCGGTACCTATCAATCTGCGAAATTTTAAGCATGGAAAAAGAGACAATATTATTGTGTCGCTTTCGGGCATTATTGCAAACTTTATCATGTCATTTATTGCCTGTGCGATTTTTTTCATAGTTGTATACAAATTAGGATTTCAAAACGAGATTTTTATAAATATCATGCTTCCTGTTATTACGCTTAATATCACGCTTGGAATATTCAATCTTTTGCCTATTCCGCCGCTTGATGGATTTCAGTTTTTAAGCAGCTTTTTGCCTGCAAAGGCATATCCGGTGATTAGCGTGCTGCAAAAATACGGCTTTATAATATTGCTGCTGCTCATCATAACAGGCGCTACTAATTTTATACTCGGTTCTTTTACTAATTGGTTGATAAATGATGTGTATCTCGCGTTCTTTAGCTTGTTCATGTAAGGGAAAAGCATGGAATATACAGTAAAACTTGCACAATTTGAAGGGCCGTTGGATTTGTTGCTGCACCTTATAAGCAAGGCGAAAATAGACTTACAGGAAATTTTTGTCGCGCAGATTACAGAGCAGTATTTATTGTATATGGAACAAATCGAAGAAATTGATATGGATCGTGCAAGTGAGTTCCTTAATATGGCTGCCACGCTTTTATATATTAAGTCGCGCGCCTTACTTCCGACAAAACGCGATGAGGCGGAGGACGAAAATTTTGTAGACCCTGAAACGGAGCTAATTGAGCGCTTGCGCGCTTATAAGCTATATAAAGAGGCAAGTGAACAGCTTGCAGATATGGAAAGCTGTGCGCGGCAAGTATATTATAAGCTTCCTGAAGAGTTAGTGGATATTGAACAAGAGCTTATAATTGAAGACACCGACACCGACGCACTGTACTCAGCATTTTTGGAATTGTTAAAAAACAGAAAAAAAGAACCCGAGGAACGCCGCAGGGTAGAGATAAAACAGGATGTGTACAGTATACGCGTTCAAAAGAAAAAAATATTGGGGCGCTTGCAGAAAGAAAAACGCATTTTGTTTTCTTCACTGTTTGAAGAACGGGTAACGCGTATGGAGCTTGCTGTAACCTTTGTTGCACTTTTAGAGCTGTGGCATTTATGTAAGCTGTCCATAAAACAAAAAAAAGCGTTTGCCGATATTATACTTGAGTATCAAAACGGAGGAGTGCCAAATTGAATAAAAATGAGATTTGCGGTGTAATCACAGCGGCACTGTTTGTTGCGGGAGATGCTGTTGAAATTTCGGCGTTTGCGGAATTATTGAATATTGATGCCGATGAACTGGATGTGGCGTTGCAGGAAATAATTGAAGAAAAGAAAAACATTGACGACGGTTTACTGCTTGTGCGCATAGGGGATAAAATTCAGCTGTGCACAAATTCTAAATATGCCGAATATATTCAAGCGTTGCTTGCGCCCGAGGAGCATATGTCGCTTTCAAAGTCGGTGCTTGAAACCTTGAGTATTATTGCATACAAACAGCCGGTAACTCGTTTGGAAATTGATGAGGTGCGCGGTGTGCGTTCTAATTATGCGGTTGCGACATTGATGGAAAAAGGGCTTGTGTATGTAATTGGCAGAAAAGACGTTCTCGGACGGCCGTCGCTTTTAGCGACCACAGATGAATTTTTGCGGCATTTCGGAATATCATCTATTGAAGAATTGCCGAAAATAGATTTTGAAGAAGCAGAAAACAGCCTCGAATAAGGCTGTTTTTTAGGGAAGAGGAATAATTTATGAGATTACAAAAGTATTTAGCGGAGGCGGGTATTGCGTCACGCAGAAAAGCCGAAGAACTTATTGCGGCAGGCAGGGTGGAAGTAAACGGGCGCACGGTGCGTGAAATGGGTTTTTTAATTGACCCGCAAAAAGATGAGGTAAAATATCTTAATGAAGTTGTAAATCCGACAAAACAGCGGATATATTTAATGCTCAACAAGCCGGCAGGCTGTGTTTCCACTTGCCATGATGAGGGCGGACGCAAGACGGTTATGCAATATGTAAAAGGAATAAAAGAGCGGCTTTATCCCGTAGGGAGGCTTGATTTCACAACAGAAGGGTTGTTGCTCATGACAAATGACGGAAGCCTTACAAATGCGCTCACACATCCAAAGCATAAGGTGCAAAAGAAGTATATGGCAGTGGTTGATTCAAAAGTTACAGAAGAGGATATTGCAAAGCTGATGAAGGGCGTAGTGCTTGATGACGGTTATAAAACGGCACCGTGCACGCTCAAAATTTTGAGCGCAGAACCCGGGAGAAGTGAGGTTTTGTGTGTAATTACAGAGGGTAAAAACAGACAGGTGCGCAGAATGTTTGCGGCAATAGACCAAAATGTATGCTATCTCAAACGTGTGGCGGTCGGCGACATCAAGCTTGGCACTTTGAAAAAAGGAACTTATAGAATGCTTACAGATGAAGAAGTGGAATATTTGAAAAAGTTTATACATATGTAAGAAAATTATGTTTTATAAAAGGAATATAGAGGTTATATGTTGAATGTGTATAAGTAGGATATTTTTTTTCATGCAGCATTAAGATGTTAAAACATTAAATTCTGCATATATGATTTTACTAATATTTACTTAATTTTATATATGGAGGTATCGTAATGGGTAAACCGGAAGAGTTTAGACAAAAAAACGCGGATATACTCGGCGGAAATGAGCAAAACATAAATGCTCAGCATACGGCGGGCAAGAAAACTGCGCGTGAAAGAATTAACGGTATTATTGATAAAGGCAGTTTTATAGAAATTGAAAAATTTGTGAAACGCACCTTTGCAACACCCGGGTTTGAGGCAGTAAGCGAAGCAGGAGAGGGTGTTGTGTGCGGTTACGGAACGGTGGAAGACCGTCCGGTATTTATCTATGCGCAAGACTATACTGTGCTCAGCGGTTCGCTTTGTGCGGCTCACGCAAGCAAAATTATACGCGTAATGGATATGGCTGTTAAAAACGGTGTACCGCTTATAGGCGTGCTTGATTCAGGCGGAGCGCGCATTTCTGAGGGAGTTGCCGCTATTGAAAGCACAGCCGCGATTCTTAATAAATACAATGAAATATCAGGCGTAGTCCCAACTGTAAGCATTGTTGCAGGGCCATGTATAGGCACGGCTGCATACATTGCGGCGGTTTCGGATTTCACATTGATGGTGGCAGGCATTTCTATGGTAGCGCTCCACGGGCCGCAAATATATGCTTCTGCGCTTGGAAAAGAAATTGATACCAATGAATTTTTCGGGGCTGAAAATCACAACGAGAAAACAGGAATTGCACAGTTTATGTGCGCAAATGAGGATGAATGTGCCCTGACGGCCCAAAAGCTAATTTCGTTTTTGCCCTCTAACAATTTAGATGAAGCACCGTATGGCTTGGATACCGATGATTTAAACAGACAGCTTCCGTTTAACGGTGAGGAAGTATATGATGCAAAGGCGGTTATTGCTGCAATTGCCGATAATGGTGATGTGCTTGAAGTGCAAGATGCTTTCGCGACGGATATGATTACTATGTTCGGCAGAATAAACGGCAATGCTTGCGGATTTGTTGCAAACGCTGATATAGAGCTTTCAGGACAGGGAGCAAAAAAAGCAGCGCGTTTCATAGAAATTCTTGATGCTTTTAATCTTCCGATTGTTACGCTGGTGAATTGCGGCGGCTCACAATTTGATGTTGCGGCGGAACAGAATTCTTTGATTTCCGATGTCGCACATCTTATAAGTGCGTATGCGCAAGCGGGAACGCCCAAGCTCACGCTTGTAACAGGAAAAGCGATTGGAGATGGCTTTGCTGTAATGTGTCCTAAGGCGCTCGGAGCTGATATGGCTTATGCGTGGTCAACTGCTGAAATTTCTGCTCTGCCTTGCGCAGCGGGTGCGCTCATTTTATATGAAGATGAAATCAGCAGCGCAGAAGACAGTATTGCCGCAAAAGAAAAGATGGAAGAAAAATATGCTTTGGAATATGCTAATCCGTGGCAGGCGGCGGCGCAAGGGGTTATTGATGATGTAATAGAACCTGCGCATACTCGCCAAATACTTGTGTCCGCACTTGAAATGACAATCTCTAAACGTGAAAGCAAGCTGCCGAAAAAACACGGCGTGCTTCCGTTGTAAGAAAGGCGGATTGTAATGAACAATGGACTTACGTTAACTGAAAAATTTTCGATTGCAGGAGAAACAACGGCACTCGGTTTAGTGGTTGTATTTGTTTGCTTGATCCTTTTGATTGCTGTTATTATGCTGTTATCTGTGCTTTTAAACGGAAAGAAAAAGCAGGAATCGAAAATCGAAAAAATAGTTGAAGCGCCATTGCCGCAAATGCCCATCGTACAAGTCAACGACGATGAACTTATAGCGGTGTTGACGGCTGCTGTGGCGGCGATAATGCAAAACGAGGGAACTGCAACACCGTTTGTTATTCGTTCGTATAAAAGAACGAGTGGTTCGTCCGCATGGAATAAGGCGGGCAGAGATTCTCAAATTATGAACAGTAATTTATTTTAATTCGGAGGATATAAATATGCGTAAATTTGTAATTAGTGTAAATGGAAATTCTTATAATGTAGATGTTGAAGAAGTGGGAACAGCGGCGCCAGTGGCTGTCCCGACGCCTGCGCCTGCGGCGGTTACAGCTGCGGCACCGGTGGCTGCGCCCGCTCCTGCCCCTGCACCGGCTCCGGCACCTGCGGCAGCTCCTGCACCTGTGGGCGGAACACAGATTACATCCCCTATGCCGGGAACGATTTTAGATATTAAAGTAACGCAAGGACAACAGGTTGCAGAGGGTGATGTGTTAGTGATACTCGAGGCAATGAAGATGGAAAATGAAATTATGGCGCCTAATGCAGGCACTGTTGTATCAATATCGGCAATAAAGGGATCAAATGTGGATACCGGAGACCTTCTTGTGGTAATTGGTTAAAAAATACTAAATTCTCATAGGGGAGGTTGATTCACTTTGGAAAATTTTGGACAAACTTTAGCTGACTTCATGCAATCGACCGGATTTTTTAATGCGAGCGACTGGCAGCAATGGGTTATGATAGGTATAGCGTGTTTATTGCTTTATCTTGCCATTGTAAAAAAATTCGAACCGTTGTTGCTTCTGCCAATTGCTTTTGGTATGTTGCTTACAAATTTGCCTATTGCTGAAATGTATCATGCAGCACTTTTTGCAGGGGGAAGCGTAGACTGGGCTAATTTTCAAGGCTCGGCAGGCTTGCTTGACTATTTGTATTTAGGTGTCAAATTAGGCATTTATCCACCACTGATATTCCTTGGTGTAGGTGCAATGACAGACTTTGGACCGCTTATTGCGAACCCCAAGAGCTTGCTTTTGGGTGCGGCGGCGCAGTTAGGTATTTTTGTCGCATTCATACTTGCGCTGTTCGTTGGGTTTGACCCAAATGTAGCGGCGTCTATCGGTATAATAGGGGGTGCAGACGGACCAACGGCGATTTATGTCACGTCCAAGCTCGCACCGGATTTCTTAGGGCCTATTGCGGTCGCGGCATATACATACATGGCATTAGTGCCTGTTATACAGCCGCCTATCATGAAGCTCTGTACTACAAAAAAAGAGCGCGCAATAAAAATGGAGCAGCTGCGGCACGTATCAAAAAAGGAAAAAATTATTTTCCCGATTGCGGTTACGATATTTGTTTCGTTGCTTGTTCCGGCGGCGGCACCGCTTATCGGTATGCTGATGCTCGGTAACTTGATGCGTGAATCGGGTGTTGTTGACAGATTATCAAATACTGCGCAGAATGAACTTATGAACATCGTGACAATTTTCCTCGGTGTTTCTGTGGGTGCGACAACAAACGGCTCGGTGTTCCTGTCGGGAACTACTGTAGGCATTATTATATTAGGTGTAATCGCATTTAGCTTTGGTACATTTGGCGGCGTATTGCTCGGAAAGCTTATGTGCAAGCTTACACATGGCAAGGTGAATCCGCTTATCGGTTCTGCGGGTGTTTCCGCTGTACCTATGGCGGCGCGTGTATCGCAAACGGTTGGGCAGGCTGAAAATCCCGGGAACTTCTTGCTTATGCATGCAATGGGTCCGAATGTAGCGGGTGTAATTGGTTCTGCGGTAGCGGCAGGTGTGCTGCTTTCGTTGTTCGCCTGACAAAAGACGAAGGGAGAATATTATGGCAAAAGTAAATATAATGGATACAATTATGAGGGATGCGCATCAGTCACAGGCTGCAACGCGCATGACTACGGAGGAAATGCTTCCGATAGCACCCCTTATGGATACAATTGGCTATTGGTCAATTGAATGCTGGGGCGGCGCGACATTTGATGCGTGTCTTAGATTTTTGAATGAGGACCCTTGGGAACGTTTAAGAAAGCTGCGTGAGGCAATGCCCAAAACAAAGCTTCAAATGTTGCTGCGCGGTCAAAATCTTTTGGGATATAAGCATTATGCAGATGATGTGGTGGATTTCTTTGTAAAAAAAGCGTGCGAAAACGGCATAGATGTTATTCGTATTTTTGACGCGCTCAACGATACAAGAAATTTGCGTCAGTCTATTGAGAGCACTAATCGCTATGGCGGTTGGCCTGAGGTTGCGCTTTCCTATACAACGAGCCCTGTGCATACCTCGGACTATTTCATAGAGCTTTCGCGCGAGCTTGAACAGATGGGTGCAAAATCAATTTGTATCAAGGATATGGCAAATTTGTTGCTGCCGTATGAGGCGTATGACCTTATATCCAAAATGAAGAAGTATATCAAGGTTCCTATTCACTTGCACACGCATAACACAAGCGGAGTGGGGGATATGACGCTGTTAAAGGCAATTGAGGCGGGCGTTGACATTGTGGACACCGCACTTTCACCGCTTGCTAACGGTACATCACAGCCTGCTACAGAATCCCTCGTGGCAACCCTGCGCGGCACACAATATGATACAGGTCTTGACCTTGAAAAACTTACAGAGGCGGCGAAATATTTTAATAAGGTTGCCGCACGTCTTACTAAAGACGGCTTCCTTGACCCAAAGGTGCTTGGCATTGACATTAACACGTTGCTGTACCAAGTTCCGGGAGGGATGCTTTCAAACCTAATTAGCCAGTTGAAGCAATCGGGTGCGGAAGATAAGCTCATGGAGGTTCTTGAGGAAGTGCCGCGTGTGCGTAAAGATTTCGGATACCCGCCGCTTGTAACACCGTCGAGCCAAATTGTAGGCACACAGGCAGTGCTGAATGTGCTCTCGGGTGAGCGTTATAAAATGGTTACAAAAGAATCTAAAGCGATGCTGCGTGGGGAATACGGCAGATTGCCTGCTCCGGTAGATGAAGCTGTACGCAAAAAGTGCATAGGTGACGATGAAATAATCACCGTTCGTCCGGCAGATTTATTGCCGCCCGAGATGGATAAATACAGAGAAGAAGTAAAAGGCTGGATGGAACAGGAAGAGGACATTGTAACTTATGCGATGTTCCCGCAGGTTGCTCCTAAATTCTTTGAATTCAGACGTGCCGCTAAATATAAAGTAGACTCAAATATGCTCGATAAGGAAAATATGATTCATCCCGTGTAATTCTGAACAAAAGGGGCTGTCTTATCAGGACAGCCCTTTATTATTTAAGGGGAACAAAATGAATATTTTAATTACAAATGATGATGGAATTCATGCTGAAGGAATAAAGGCGCTTGCGTTTGCAGCTGTAGGTGCAGGTCATAACGTAACGGTGGTTGCGCCCGATCGCGAAAAAAGTGCGTGCTCTCATGCGCTCACTATGGATTTGCCGCTGACTGCACGCGATACGTTGGGGTATCCAAAGGATATTGAAGCGTATGCCATTACGGGAACGCCGGCTGATTGTGTAAAGATAGGTATGCTGCATCTTATTGATGAAAAAATAGATGTCGTGCTTTCGGGAATAAATATCGGCGCGAATTTAGGCTCGGATATAGTATATTCAGGCACAGTTAATGCTGCAATTGAGGCAAATATGCTGGGTATCCCCGCAATAGCCTTTTCACAGGCGCTTGTCGGGCGAAAACAGGTGGATTATACAACATATTTTAAAACAGCGGCGAGGTGCGCAATGCAGCTGATTGAGAAAATTGACGTGGGAAATATGCAGGATTTTATTTACAATGTCAATTTTCCGGCAGTTATCGGAAACGAAATAAAAGGCATTAAATTTTGCTCGCAGGGTGTGAGTGCATATGATGAGGCTTATGAAAAGCGAACCGATCCATTCGGCAGAGATTACTATTGGATCAGCGGAAAGATGATTGAAAGCGAGTATAACGAAGTAAACAACACAGATGTAAAATGGATTGATAAAGGGTATATTACCATAACACCATTAAAATGGAATCAGACTGACCTAAACGAGCTTGAACATTCAAAATGCAAGATAGAAAATTTAAAATTGCATTTTTAAGCTTTTTCTGCTATAATATCGACATATTGATATTATATGGAGGAAATGATGAGCTGTAACATATTAGACCGCATCAACAGCGATTATGTAAAAATGTCCAAAGGACAAAAATTGATTGCGGAGTATATATTAAAGGAATACGATAAGGCAGCGTTTATGACTGCCGCTACGCTCAGCAGCCTTGTAGGGGTCAGTGAATCTACAGTTGTGCGTTTTGCGTATGCGCTGGATTATGACGGATACCCAAGCTTGCAAAAGGATTTGCAGGAAGTTATACAAACTAAGCTGACAACCGTGCAGCGCCTTAATATGATGGAAGGGCTGACATCTGATGAGGTTGTGAATGCGTCATTTAAAACAGATATAAACAATTTGCGCTTTACGCGTGAGCATATCGACACGGAAAATCTCGTGAAAATTGTGGACAGCATTGATCGTGCGCGAAAGATTTACATTATGGGCACACGTTCCAGCGGCCCTCTTGCCGAATTTCTTTGTTATTATATGAATTATATGAATGAAAACATCAAACTTATTAGGTTTGACGGAAGCGACATGTTCAGCCAAATTTTAAGTGCGGATGAACGTGATGTTGCAATAGCTATCAGCTTCCCGCGCTATTCTATGCGCACCATTGAGGGGATGACATACCTAAAAAGCTGCGGCTGCAAGGTCATTGCCATAACAGATAATGAAGAAGCGCCGCCTGCGCAGATTGCTGATTATACACTTACGGCAAAGAGCTACATGAATTCGTTTGTTGACTCATTTGTTGCTCCGCTGTCAGTGATAAATTTGCTGATTATTATGCTTGGATTACGTAAAAAGGATGTTTTGTTTTCTAATTTCAACAGATTAGAAGAGCTATGGCGTACAAACGATGTATATGCAACAAAGGAACCGGATATACAAATTCCGGATGAGGATATTTATGAATGATTTAATTGTTATCGGGGCAGGTCCTGCGGGAATGATGGCGGCTTATGCGGCGAATTCTCGCGGAATACAAACAACATTACTTGAAAAAAACGAAAAAATCGGAAAAAAACTGTTTATTACAGGAAAAGGTCGTTGTAATTTGACAAATGACTGTGAAATAAGTGATTTTTTTTCGCATATTGTGCATAATCCTAAGTTTTTAATGAGCGCGCTTAATACGTTCAGTAACGTGAGATTGGTATCACTTATGAATGAAAACGGCTTGCCTACAAAGGTTGAACGCGGCGGAAGAGTTTTTCCGCAAAGCGAGCGCTCAAATGATGTAATAAGAACGCTGGAGCGCATGATGCAGGCTGCGGGAGTTACGCTGCGCCTCAATTGTGCGGTGGAAAAGATAAGAAGAAACAGGGAAGGTTTCACACTTACGCTTGCTGACGGAACGTCTATGACTGCCGGGGCTGTTATAATTGCAACAGGGGGAAAAACTTATCCGCTTACGGGCTCTACAGGGGACGGTTATGCTTTTGCGCAGCAATTTAAACATTCGATTGTGCCGCCGCAGCCCGCGCTTGTTCCGCTTGAGGACATGCACCATATTTGTCCTAAAATGCAGGGATTGGCTTTAAAAAATGTAGCGTTTACACTGTTTCAAGATGAAAAATCTATTTACAGTGAGCAGGGTGAGCTGATATTTACGCATTTTGGAATATCAGGTCCCGTGGTATTATCGGCGAGCAGCTTTATAAATCATAAAAAAGATGTACTTAATTTGCGCGCGGAAATAGACCTTAAACCCGCACTCAGCATAGAAACGTTGGATGCACGTTTAGTGCGTGAATTTGAAGCAAACAGTAATAAACAGTTGAAAAACGTTATGCACGAGTTGATGCCGGGAAAGCTTATTCATCCGTTCCTGCAAGAAAGCGGGCTTGACCCAGATAAGGCAATAAACAGCATTACTAAAGCAGAACGGGCGCAACTCGCGTATGCGCTCAAGCATTTTTCATTTGTGATTGCAGATACGCGTCCCATAGAAGAAGGTATCGTTACGGCGGGTGGCATTGTTGTTCGTGAAATCAATCCGTCAACAATGGAAAGCAAGTTAGTTCCTAACCTTTATTTTGCGGGCGAAATAATTGATGTAGATGCACAAACAGGAGGTTTTAATCTTCAAATTGCGTTTTCTACAGGATTTTTAGCAGGGTCGAGTGTATTTAATTGACATTAACTTAAAATAAAGTTACAATATATGTGGTTTATTTGTTATCATTGTAGCGCAATATAAGGTACACACATATATGATGTGTGTAGCCATGCGCAGCTAATTGCAAACTTACCAATTGAAATTTGAAAATAGAATATTGAAGAATGGGAGGTGAATTTGCTAAGTGGAAATACTTATTCCTATCCTAATAGGCGTAGTAGCTCTGGTTATCGGTGTTGCTGTCGGTTATACTTACAGACGTAACATTGCCGAATCAAAAATCGGGCGCGCTGAGGATTCCGTAAAAAAGTTGATTGATGAAGCACAAAAACGTGCAGAGGTTATCAAAAAAGAAACGGTTTTGGGAGCACAGGAAGAAGTTCACAGACTGCGTAGCGAATTTGACAAAGAATCAAGAGAAAGACGAAATGAAATAGCAAAGATTGAAAAAAGACTTGCACAAAGGGAAGAAATGCTGGATAAGAAATTTGACAGCATTGAGCAAAAAGAAGAACAGATAAATGTATCTACCAAAGAAATTGCAAAAGTTAAAGAAGATTTAGCTGAAGCATATGCTAAACAACTTGAACAATTAGAGCATATTTCAGGTATGACTACCGAAGAAGCAAAAGGATTGTTGCTTGAAAAAGTTGAACATGAGGCACGCCATGATATGGCGATTATGTTGCGCGATATTGAGCAAAAGTCAAAAGATGAAGCTGACAAAAAAGCAAGAAATATTTTGTCGCTTGCAATACAGAAGTGCGCCGCAGACCATGTAGCGGAATGCACGGTTTCTGTGGTAAATCTGCCAAATGATGAAATGAAGGGCAGAATTATCGGCAGAGAAGGTCGGAATATCAGAACACTGGAAACGGCAACGGGAATTGATCTTATTATAGATGATACTCCTGAGGCTGTTATACTTTCCGGGTTTGACCCGGTAAGACGCGAGGTCGCAAGAATTGCGCTGGAAAAATTGATTGTTGACGGGCGGATTCATCCCGCACGCATCGAAGAAATGGTTCACAAGGCGCAAAAGGAAGTGGAAACGCAAATTAAAGAAGCAGGTGAACAGGCAGTGTTTGATGTTGGGATTCATTCCTTGCATCCGGAGCTTGTGAGGCTGTTAGGTAGACTGAAATACCGTACCAGTTATGGTCAGAACGTACTTAAGCATTCGCTCGAGGTCGCACATTTGGCTTCCCTGATGGCGGCGGAAATCGGTGCAAATGCACAGTTCGCAAAACGCGCGGGCTTACTGCACGATATTGGAAAAGCGGTTGACCACGAAGTGGAAGGCCCGCATATTCAAATCGGTGCGGATCTTGCTAAGAAATATAAAGAAAATGCGGATATAATCAATGCAATCGCTGCTCACCACGGTGACGTAGAGCCACAAACAGTGGAAGCTGTTTTGGTACAGGCTGCAGATGCGATTTCCGCTGCAAGGCCGGGCGCAAGAAGAGAATCTTTGGAAAATTACATAAAACGTCTTGAAAATCTTGAAGGAATTGCAAATTCGTTTGCAGGCGTTGAAAAATCGTTCGCAATTCAGGCGGGCAGAGAAGTAAGAATTATTGTTAAGCCTGATGAGATCGATGACGCAGGAACAACTTTACTGGCACGAGATATCGTTAAAAAAATCGAGGCAGAACTCGATTATCCCGGACAGATCAAAGTAAATGTCATTAGGGAAACAAGAACGACAGATTTTGCTAAATAAATTGAAGAAGCGGTTAATCATACCGCTTCTTTTCTTTTGCTTGAAAACAATGGTAAAAACCTATACAATAAGTAAGTAAGATTTTGATAAAGGCGGTAATTGATAAATGAAGGATGTGTACGAAAACCCACTGATAACAAGATATGCAAGCTATGAAATGGCACATACATTTTCAGATGATATGAAATTTAAAACATGGCGTCGACTGTGGATTGCACTTGCAGAAGCAGAACATGAGCTTGGACTTCCCATTACGCGGGCGCAAATCGATGAATTAAAAGCACATGCAGAGGATATTAACTATGATGTGGCGGAAGCGCGTGAGCGTGAAGTGCGTCATGATGTAATGTCACACGTTTATGCTTACGGTGTACAATGCCCAAATGCAAAGGGAATTATTCATCTTGGCGCAACAAGCTGTTATGTGGGCGATAATACCGATATTATTGTAATGGATAAGGCAATATCTATTATAGAAGAAAAGCTAGTAAATGTTATTGCACGGCTAAAAGAATTTGCTGTGAAATATAAAGATATGCCTACACTTGGTTTTACGCATTATCAGCCGGCACAGCTTACGACGGTAGGTAAGCGCGCTACATTATGGATGCAGGATTTGGTGATGGATTATGAACAATTATTGTTTATAAAATCACAAATCAAATTGCGCGGAGTAAAGGGTACAACGGGTACGCAGGCAAGCTTCTTGACACTGTTTGACGGTGATGCAGACAAAGTTAAAGAATTAGAACAAAAGGTGGCGCATAAGCTTGGATATAATAAGGTTTTTGCCGTGACCGGGCAAACATATCCGCGCAAATTTGACAGTATTGTTGTTGATTTATTGTCTTCCATAGCGCAAAGCGCATATAAGTTCGCCAATGATTTGCGTTTGCTGCAAAATTTAAAGGAAGTGGAAGAGCCTTTCGGCAAAAAGCAGATAGGTTCATCTGCAATGGCGTATAAGCGCAATCCTATGCGTTCAGAGCGTATTTGTTCTCTTTCACGATACATAATAAGCCTTGCACAAAGCCCGGCGATGACGGCTTGTACGCAGTGGTTTGAACGCACGCTTGACGACAGCGCAAACAAACGTCTGGTAATTCCGCAAGCATTTATGGCGGCAGACGCTGTACTTAGCATTTACCTTAATGTTTCAAGCGGCATGGTGGTTTATCCCAAGGTTATTGCCAAACACATCGGAGAAGAGTTGCCATTTATGGCTACAGAAACGATTTTGATGGAAGCGGTAAAACGCGGCGGGGATCGTCAGGAGCTGCATGAAAAAATACGCGAATATTCCATGCAGGCAGGTGCGAGGGTAAAAGAAGAGGGCAAGGATAATAATCTTATTGAGCTTATCAAGGCAGATGCGGCATTTCATATGACGTCTGAGGAAATTGATAAACTAATGGATGCTAATAATTTTATAGGTTTAGCGGATGTACAAGTGGTAGATTTTATAAAGGAAATAATTACCCCGATACTTCAGCAATATAATGGAAAGCTCTCTATGGAGGGTGAACTCAACGTATAAAGGTGTTTAATTAAACCAATAATTGGTTATATTAAAAAATGTAAGTGATTCTTACATAAAAAATGATTGATGGGAGTGTATGTATTATGAAAGATTTAAAAGGAACAAAAACAGAAAAATGCTTGCAGGATGCTTTTGCAGGAGAATCAATGGCTCATATGAAGTATATATATTATTCTTCACAGGCCAAAAAAGACGGCTTTGTGCAAATTTCTAATATTTTTGCGGAAACCTCAGGAAATGAAAAAGAGCATGCGGAATTGTGGTTTAAATATTTGCAGGCTGATAATAAAATTCCTAATACCATCACAAATTTAAAGGACGCAGCAGCAGGCGAGCATTTCGAAACAACAGAAATGTATCCGTCATTTGCAAAAATTGCTGAAGAAGAAGGCTTTACAGAAATTGCGCGTGAATTCAAAGGCGCAGGTGCTGTAGAAAGCGAACATGAAGCAAGATATGATAAGTTAGCGGAAAACATTGAGAACAATAGCGTATTTGCGCGTGATACAGAGGTTTTATGGCAGTGCATTAACTGCGGACATATCCAAAAGTCTAAAGCTGCACCGGATAAATGCCCTGTTTGCCGGCATCCTCAAGCGTATTTTCAGCTGAAAGAAGATAATTTTTGATTTTGCTATTTAATAAAAAAGAGCTTCGGCTCTTTTTTTTATTGAGATTTTGTGCTAAATTGAAAGTAGAAATTGTATTGCGGAGAGGAAAAGACATGATAGATATTTTATTGGCAACCTACAACGGTGAAACATATTTAAAGGAACAGATAGATTCATTGTTAGCGCAGGACAGGCAGGATTTTCGTGTTTTTGCGCGCGATGACGGCTCAACTGATAAGACTTGCGCAATATTAAGCGAATATGAAAGCGCAATCCCTGAGCGTTTTATTGTGATAAAGGATGGTGAAGCCACCGGAAGCGCGAAAGATAATTTCTTTTGCCTGCTCAAGTATGCAGACGCTCCATATGTGATGTTTTGCGATCAAGATGATATATGGATGCCTGATAAGCTAAACCTCACGCTTACAGCGTTGCAAAGCGCAGAAGAGGATTTGGGCGGTGCAATATTAGCTCATTCTGATTTAACGGTAGTAAATAAAGATAATGCGGTGATCAGTCCGTCGCTTTTTGCATTGCAAAAGCTTGACCCTGAGCGTTTATATCTGCATCAGTTATTACCACAAAACAACATTACGGGCTGTACAATGCTTATGAATCGTGCGCTTGTTGATATGGTGCGTGCAAATGAAGGCGCGTTGATGCATGATTGGTGGATTGGGCTTGTTGCGGCGGCGTTTGGGCATATTATTGTAGCGCCTAACAGAATAAAATATCGTCAGCACAGTGCAAATGAGGTGGGAGCTAAGGATGTAAAAAGTGCTTCATATTTTAAGCAAAAGCTTGCTAATACAGGCGGAATAAGGGAATCTATTGAAAAAACCTATGCACAGGCACAGGCATTTTTAAACACCTATGAGGATATGCTCAGCGATGAACAAAAAGCACTTATAAAAGTGTTTACGTCACTTAAGGCTTGTGGAAAATTTAAACGTATGCGTTTGCTTTCAAAGTACAAATTGTATAAAAGCGGAATGTATCGTAAAATCGGTCAAATAATTTACGGATAAAGGAAGTAATGTAATATGAAAGCTGAAATTTTATGTGTCGGAACAGAAATATTATTGGGTGATATAGTAAATACAAATGCGGCATATATTGCAAAGGAATTGGCTAATATCGGCATAAATGTGTATTATCAAAGTGTAATAGGGGATAATGACAATAGGCTTAAGGAAGCGCTTAAAACAGCATTTTCACGCGCCGATGTAGTGATAATGACGGGTGGGCTCGGGCCTACATATGATGATCTTACAAAGGAAACAGTAGCTGATTATTTTAATAAGCAGATGAAAATGGACGAAATGTCTTTAAAGAGCATTGAAGATTTTTTTGCTCGTATGAATCATCCTATGACAGAAAACAATAAAAAGCAGGCAATGATGCCTGAGGGAGCAACGATTTTTGCAAATGCCAACGGTACAGCTCCGGGGCTTGCGCTTTCAGAAAACGGTAAAACGGCAATTTTGCTTCCGGGTCCGCCGTCTGAAATGCGTCCTATGTTTCAGAACGCTGTAATCCCATATCTTATGAAATTTTCAAATAAAGTGCTCGTTTCACATAATTTAAGATTATTTGGTATTGGTGAATCAAGAGTGGAAGATATGCTGTATAAACTAATGAAGAACAGCACCAACCCAACCATTGCGCCCTATGCTAAGGAGGGCGAGGTGACGCTGCGTGTGACGGCGGCGGCGGATACGCACGATGCTTGCGAGAGGCTGATTGCGCCAATTACAGCGCAGATAACAGAGGTTATGGGGCAATATATTTATGGAATAGATGTGCCGAATATCCAAAGCGCGGCGGTAAACGAACTGATAAAAAAGAATGTGACGATAGCAACGGCGGAAAGTTGCACAGGGGGCTTAATATCTGAACGTATCACGCAAATTG
>JAVXIJ010000003.1:0-41333 GCA_036648415.1 Christensenella sp. | reverse complement strand
TAGCGGAGGAAGCTCGTATAGCGGAGGAAGCTCGTATAGCGGAGCAAACTCGTATAGCGGAGGAAGCGCTTAAGGCAGAAGAATTGCGTATAGCGGAAGAAGCTCGTATAGCGGAGCAAACTCGTATAGCGGAGGAAGTGCTTAAGGCAGAAGAATTGCGCTTAGCAGAAGAAGCTCGTTTAGCAAAATACAAAGATAAAAAAGCGATGGCAAGGGAGCGTGCATATGAGTTTAAGCAGGACGGAAAATGGCTGCTTGCCGCACAGCTTTTTGAAAGATGTAAAAATGATGCGATAGACGCAAGTGTTAAGAAACGTTTTGATATGGAAACATTGGAATGTTTGTCACGGGCGCGTGAATATGAGTCGGCAGCAAAAAAAGCATTGGAAATATTGCGCAGCCATTATATTCTCACATATGAGGAACAGCAAAAAGTTAAAACGTTGATGAATGTACTGAAAAATTCAAAGAAGTAGAAAGATAAGGAAATATGTCAAGAGGACAGAAAAACACTGTAAAAAACGGACGTGATTCGTCTGTGCGACATACAAACCGCGGTGCTAAGAACAATTGGTTAGCGGGTTTTGTTGTTATATTAGTTGTTGTAATTTTAATGCTCGGGGTGGCTTTGGGCTGGGGAATATATAATGCGTTTAGTAAGCCGGTATTTTGTGATGGTGTGGCAGTAAATGGTATAAATGTCGGCGGTATGACTTATGATGAGGCGCAAAACGCGCTGCGAAGCGAAAAAGAGCGAATACTTTTTGATGTAAAGCTTGCGGTGAATTATGACGATTCTAAAACGACTTTTGATGCGAGTGAGCTTGGTGTAACCGATAACGCGGATGAAATACTAAAGAGCGCTTTGATGACAAGCGCGCAGGATAAATCAATCGGTGCAAAATATAATGATGTTATAAATATGACCAAAGGACAAAATTTTGATATTGAGCTTGTTGTAGATGAAACAAAATTGCACAATACGCTTAATGAATATGCACAGAAAGTGAACGTGTCTGCAAAGGATGCACAGGCAAAATATAATAAGACAGCGGATCATTTTGTATATGTAGACAGTGAAAACGGAAAGAAAGTTGATGTTGAAGCGCTGTACAAAACAATGATGCAAAAGATAAACAGCGGAGATTTTTCTGATGTGAGCGTAATGGGCACGGTTGTTGCGCCCGAGATTACAACGGATAAGCTAAAGGAAAATACTGCGCTTATAGGGTCGTGCATTACCAAAACAACGGAAAATGAGAATAGAAATATAAACATCGATTTGATGTGCAAAGCGGTGGACGGTTTAAAAATCGAACAGGGGCAAACGCTTTCTATAAATGATTTGGTAGGAGAGCGTACGGAGCAAAAAGGTTTTAAAAACGCACCCGCCATTATGGATGGTACAAAGCTTGTGGATGACATGGGCGGAGGAATTTGCCAGCTTTCAGGAACGCTTTATAATGCCGCTTTAAAGGCAAATATGGAGATTATTGAGCGTGTTCATCATACATGGCCCTCAACATATCTTCCGATTGGTTTAGATGCTACACTTAATTGGGATGATAAAGATTTAAAGATAAAAAATAACTCCGAATGGCCTATATATATTTCGGCAGAACATATTGCGGGAGAGGTCGTTGTAAAGCTATACGGGCAACCGCTTCCCGATGGACTTGAAATAGAAATCAGAACAGATATGATAAAGGAAATTGACCCGCCGAAGCCGGATGTTATATATACAGATGATTTACAAGATGGTGTGCGTCAGGTGCAGGTTGTGGCGCGTAAAGGGTATCAAGTAAAGACATATCGTGATTATTTTAAGGATGATAAACTGGTTGAAAGTCAACTTATTTCAGATGACTATTTTCATGAAATTCAGGCGGTAATATTAGAAGGTTCAAGTGCTAAATCAAAGTAAAATAAAAAAATATTGAGGTTAAAAAGGAGAAAACAAATGAAAAAATTATCACAGGTGATTGGTCTTAAGTTAATGGGAATAAAGGAAGGCGTAGAAGTCGGAAATGCAGTAGATTTGATGATTGATACTGCCACTAAAAAGGTTTGCTATGTTGTTGTACAAGAGTCAAAAGGATATTTTGGTTATGCAGCATTGCCGGTAAAAGATATATCCGGTATCGGCAAGGATTATATTATGACAGGCACGCTTGAAAGCGTAAAAAAATTAACCCAGCTTAAAGATGCTGTGGGTGTGGATGATGATGGATTTTTCATGGTTGGTACGCGCGTGATTTCCTGCGACGGCAACAGTCTCGGAACAGTGCTTGACTTTTCATTTGAGGAAACGACGGGTGATATAGATACTGTTATGCTTGATAATGATACGCAAATTGCGGGCGATAAAATCATTACGCTTTCAAAAGAATTGGTGTTCGTCAGCGAAACGGGCAGTGCGGCAATAGCACAAGAAACTGAAGAACCGCAAGCAGAAGAGCAAGAGTCATCTGCATTTGAAATAGAACAGCGTGATTTTCTGCTGGGCCGTACAGCTGTGAGCGCGGTAACAGCGGATGACGGTACGCTGCTTGTGCCTAAGGGTACAGTTATCACAGAGGAAGTAATAAGCATGGTAGACGCGGCAGGAAAGCTGTTAGAACTTACGTTGAGCGTTGAATAGAATACTGAGTGATTAGATAAATAAGTATATAAAAAGAGCTATTCCAAAATGTTGCGGAGTAGCTCTTGTTATATACAATGTTTACAGCAGAAAATCAGCGAAAGAGCTCACCTGTGAGCCAACCGACAAGAAGAAAGAGTCCTAAGCCGATAATCAGCCCAATGAGCCAAGATTTTGTGAAAAGTACCAATCTCATATCATAGGTGCGTTCAATTTTTCTTTGTGCAAAAATAACGACTAAGAAAATTGCGAGAAATAAGTATTGCATAATAATGTTTTGCGAACGACTGCCGAAATAAATGGCGACCCAAATACCTATACCGGCAACAATGCCTGAGAAAATCTGTAAAAATTTAATTTGTTTTTCTGTAAGTTTTTTCATAAAACACCCCTTAATCACAAGTACTTTGCTTATTATTACATATATTTGCATGAAATTCTACATTAAATTGAAAATTTTATTTATTTTTAGCGATATATCTGTTACACTGTTTATAAATTCATTTCTGACTTTTAGTTTAAGCAGCTTCATATAAATAATTATCACAGGGGGGTCTGTTACATGAAAGTATATCATCCACAAGACATTTTTAATGTTGCATTAGTTGGGCACGGTGGCGAAGGAAAGACTACGCTTGCAGAGGCAATGCTTTTTGATTCCGGAGCTATTGAGCGTATTGGACGCGTGGAGGATGGAAATACCACGACGGATTATGACGGAGAGGAAGCAAAACGCCAAATTTCGATTGGTCTTTCGCTTGCTCCGGTAGAATGGAATGATAAGAAAATCAATTTCATTGATGCACCGGGATATTTTGATTTTTTGGGTGAAGCAGTAGCGGCGTATGAGCTCGGTGACAGCGCGCTTATAGTGCTCAGCGCAACGGGCACAGTGCCGGTAGGGGCTCAGAAAGCATACGAATATTGTACAGCGCATAATATACCGCACGCCTTTTTAGTTAATCAGATAGATAAAGAAAATGCTGATTTTGTAAAAACAACGGCAGCGTTAGGAACAAAATATACCTCGGCAATTACTGCGGTGCAAATGCCCATGCTTAAAGATGGAAAATTTGTAGGAATAATTGACCTTATCGGAATGAAAGCATATATGTTCGACGGAACAAGCACAAAGATTGAGGAAATACCGCAAGAGTTTTCGACGGATGCAGATGCTTTGCATGAAACTTTGGTGGAGAATGCCGCAGGGAATGATGAAGCATTGATGGAAAAATTCTTTGACGGACAGGAGCTTTCCGCAGAAGATATATTAAATGGGCTTAGAGTAGGTATCAGACAAGGAAGTATTGCGCCCGTATTTGTAAGCTCAGCGGTTTTAAATTTAGGCGTTAAAACTTTAATGGATGAAATTATTGCGCTTATGCCGAATGCTTCTGAAATGGCAGAAGAGCAAGTTGTAGACACGATGGGAAATTCTGTTGTGTTGAAAGTTGACCCTTCAGCTAACTTTGCAGCACACGTACTAAAAACAATAGCGGATCCTTTTGTGGGTAAGCTTTCAATTTTAAAGGTGATACAAGGAACGCTAAAGTCGGATATGGCTGTTACAAATGCAAATACTAACAAACCTGAAAAATGCTCGGGGTTGGGAATTATGCGCGGCAAAAAGCTTATCGGAGTAAGTGAGCTTGAAGCAGGCGATATTGGTGCGGTTTCCAAGCTTCAGCATACTGAAACAGGGGATACTCTGTGCGCAGTAAATTGTGTGGTTAAGTATATGCCGCTTGATTTTCCTGAACCATGTATTTCTTTGGCAGTAGGTGCAAAGAAAAAGGGAGAAGAAGAAAAAGTGTTTTCAGGACTTCATCGTCTTGAAGATGAGGATCCAACCTTTAAGTTGGTAAAAGATACTGAAACGGGTGATATGCTTGCAAACGGCATGGGCGAAATGCACCTTGAAGTGATAAATAATAAACTGAAAAGCAAGTTTAATGTTGAAGGCGAGCTGCACGACCCGCGTATCCCATACAGAGAAGCAATCAAAAAGAGCGTGAAGGCTCAAGGCAAGCATAAAAAGCAGTCCGGCGGACATGGGCAATATGGGGATGTGTGGATTGAGTTTTCACCGGTTCCCGATGGACTTGCAGATTTTATATTTGAAGATAAAATTGTAGGCGGTGTTGTGCCGCGGCAATATATTCCGGCGGTGGAAAAAGGGCTGCGCGAAAGCGTTAAAAAAGGTGTGCTGGCGGGTTATCCGGTGGTAGGTCTGAAGTGTACATTGTACGATGGTTCTTATCATGCGGTGGATTCTTCTGAAATGGCGTTTAAAGTAGCGGCAAATCTTGCGTATAAAAAAGCTGTTGCGGAAGCAACTCCTGTTTTGTTAGAGCCGATTTTGAAGGTTGTTGTAACAATACCGGATGAATATATGGGCGATATTATCGGAGATCTTAACCGTCGGCGCGGGCGCATTCTCGGGATGAACCCTGTGGGCAGTGAGCAAGAGGTTACAGCGGAAGTTCCGATGAGTGAGATGTTTAAATATGCAACTGACCTGCGCTCAATGACGCAGGCGCGCGGGTCGTTTAAGCAAACATTTGAACGATATGAGGAAATTCCAACGCAAACGGCAAGTAAAGTAATTGAGCAAGCAAGAAAAGATATAGAAGAATAATTAAAAAAACTGATAAAATAGGGACTGTTAATGGGCAGTTCCTATTTTTATGCCGGAAAATGCACTGCTGTGCGGAAATCTACTAAAAGACTTTTTAACGGTTATGTGTTAAAATACAGTATATAATAAATTTTGAGATATGAACGATATGGGAGATGCTGCTATGAGAAAAACAAAAATTGTATGTACGTTAGGGCCGTCAAGTGAGGATGAAAGCACAATTCGGCGTATGACGGAAGCGGGGATGGATGTTGCGCGGCTTAATTTTTCGCACGGAGATCACCGGGTTCAGTTAGCGCGGGTTAATTTAGTCAGAAAAATAGCAAAGGATATGAATCGTTATATTGCCTGTCTGTTAGATACAAAGGGGCCTGAAATTCGCATAGGCACTTTTAAAAACGGCTCGATAGAGCTTACCGAGGGTGCGGATTTTACGCTTACAACGCGTGAGATACAAGGAGATGCAAATTGTGTTTCGGTATCTTTTAAGGATTTGCCAAGCGATTTGGCGCAAGGGGCAATTGTACTCATAGATGATGGGCTTATAGAGATGCAGGTGACCTCTATCACCGATACAGAGATAACGTGCCGAGTGTTAAACGGCGGTAAGGTAAGCGACCGCAAGGGTGTAAATGTTCCCGGGTTTACGGTATCGTTGCCGTATATAAGCGAAAAAGACAAAGAAGATATTATATTCGGCGTTGAAAATGACATAGACTTTATTGCTGCAAGCTTCACGCGCAGTGAGCAGGATATACTTGATATAAAGAAAATATTAGATGAACGCAAGTGTAAAAGCATTAAGATTATTGCAAAAATTGAAAATGCCGAGGGCGTTAAAAACATTGATGATATATTGCGCGTTGCGGATGGCATTATGGTTGCGCGCGGCGATATGGGCGTTGAAATTCCGTTAGAGGATGTTCCGGTGCTGCAAAAACAGCTTATTCGCAAAGCGTACAGTGCAGGCAAAATTGTGATTACTGCTACGCAGATGTTGGAAAGCATGATGTATAATCCGCGTCCTACGCGTGCGGAAACCACTGATATTGCAAATGCAATTTATGACGGCACAAGCGCTATAATGCTGTCGGGGGAAACTGCGGCGGGAAAATATCCTGTTGAATGTGTAAAAACAATGGCGCGTATTGCGTTACGCACCGAAAAAGATATTAACTACAAAATGCGTTTCAAGAAAAATGAAATGGCACAAATTTCGGATGTTACAAATGCAATTTCTCACGCTGCGTGCACTACGGCGTATGATTTGGGTGCATCTGCAATTATCGCCGTTACCAAAACAGGCAATTCGGTGCGCATGGTGTCAAAGTACAGACCGTCTATTCCGATTATCGGCTGTTCGCCTAATTTGCAGGTGTGCAGACAGCTTAGTATGTCTTGGGGTGTTACACCGATGTTTGTGGAACAAAAGCTAAATACAGATGAACTGTTTGAGATGGTAGTAAATCACGGTAAGCAGGCGGGTTTGCTCGAAAATGGGGACCTTGTGGTGATAATGGCGGGTGTGCCGCTCGGCATTGCAGGCACCACCAACCTCTTAAAGGCGCATATCGTGGGTGATGTTCTTGTAAAAGGAACGGGTATAAATGGCTTGTGTGCATCCGGAAATCTTTGTGTGGCACGTACAGATAAAGAAGCACGGCAAATCTTCAAGCGCGGCGATATTTTGGTCGTGCCGACAACCTCAAATAATATTTTGGATTTAATGAAGCAATCTGCGGGTATTATTACAGAGGAAGACGGACCTGATACGCACGCTGCAATTGTTGGGATGGCTCTTGATATTCCGGTGCTTGTCGGGGCAATCAGCGCAACGCAGATTTTAAAAAGCGGTACACATATTAAATTAGATGCGCAACGCGGACTTGTATGCAATGAGAATCGTGAGGACTGAAATTATCTATGTTGAATTTTAAACCGTTAGAATTAGACCAAAAACCAATTTTTGACAGCTTTGCATTAGGACATGGCTTCCGTCATTCGGAAGCCTCCTTTTCTAATCTGTATACATGGGCAGAGGCGTGGGATATGCAGATGGCGACGGCGGGCGGCGCGCTTTTTTTCTCGATGTACAGTGATGTATACAAGCCGTTTTTGATGCCTCCGTATTTAAAGGATTCAAACGAATCTATTGCGCCGTATATGAAAATGTGCGAGGAGCATATGGCTGATAAATTCGGTGTTTTTTATTTAAAATGCGCAACACCGGGAATGGCGGCAAAAATTAAGCGCGATTGCGGAGATCGGTATATGTTTGCTTATGATGAATTTAATACTGAATATATGTATAATGCAAAAGATTTAATTGAACTCTCGGGCAAAAAATATCATGGAAAAAGGAATCATATAAATTCATTTTTACGCACCTATGAAAGTGAATTTGATTTGTATGATGACAAATATAAGGAAGAGTGTATAAGACTTCAGCAGGTTTGGGCGAGTGATAAGGATGCAGACCCGCGCGAGGCGGAAGAAGAGATGGTTTCAATTAAAAAAGCGCTTAACAATTGGCGCGCGCTTAATTTTCGCGGATGTGTCGTGAAGATTGCGGGAGAGGTGGTTGCGTTTTCTTTCGGAGAACAAATCAGTGAGGACACGGCAATTATCCATATAGAAAAAGCGCGCACCGATATAAACGGGATATTTGCATATATCAATAATGCGTTTGTAAAAAACGTTTGGTCACACTGTACATATATCAACAGAGCGGAGGATATGGGAGTTCCGGGTATACGCAGAGCAAAACAGTCTTATCATCCGGCGCTTATGTTAGAAAAATATGATGTGCTTTTAAGCGGTGAATCAAAATGACTGTAAGACGACTTTCGCCTATAGATGATGTGCGCGCAAAGAAAATTTGGAGCGTGTGTTTTGGCGATACAGATGCATTTATAAATGAATACTTTAACACATCCGTGAATTTTTCCGATGCTTTCGGGTATGAGGAAAACGGAGAGCTCACAGCGGAGCTTTTTGTGCTTGATTTTCAGGCAAAGCTTGCAGGAAAATTTGTGACTGCGGATTTTATTGCGGGGTGTGCGACCATGCCGGAGGCAAGAAAACGCGGAATTATGCGTGAATTGGTTAAAAAAGCGATGTTAAATGCGCGAAAATGTGGGAAAATTGCGGTGTATTTACATCCTTTTTTACATAAATTTTATCGAAAATTTGGGTTTGAAACAATATCATATGTAAAAAGACATACGCTTCTTACAAAACATATATCAAATGAGAAGGTTAAAATTTACACTTCTGTTAAATCATTGCCTATTGAAAAAATGGAAAGTGCATATACTGAATATATGAAAAGTTTTGATAATTGTTTTTTGCGTACGCATAAACGTTTTTGTGATTGGTTGCAGCTGCTGTTCTCTGATGGCGGAAAAGCAGTGATATATGATGACGGGGATACATTTGCTTATGGGCTTTATTATGAGGAAGATACAACAGCCGAGGTGTTTGAGCTTGTAGATTGCAGCGAAAAAGCAGAAATGCTGCTGCAAACGCTTGCTGTTGAGCGCGTGAATTATTTTTTGCCTGCGCAGGCAAATGAAGCAAACAATGAAGAATTTACCATGATGCGTGTGCTTGATGTAATGAGTATGCTAAAAGCCGCGCGGCCTGTGAATACTGATGTGATATTGCACATCACAGATGATTTTTTGGATGAGGAACACAACTTGCTTGTGCGCAATATCGGCAATAAAAACAGTGTTACTGCAATAAATGCAGTTGCAGATTTAAAAATTACAGTTTCCGAGCTTGCGGCGTTAGTTGCCGGTGCAGATAAAAATGAGCACGCACTGTGGAAAAAACAGAGCTCATGTTTTTTTGAAACATATTGAGCATTCTCGAGATAGTCGAATGATAGACGATGTAAACGCAGCTAACAAGTGCAGGTTGCGTTTTTTTCGATAGTTTGGAGTTGCATTCTGTATAAAATAGGACTAAACTATATTTTATGAAATTTTGTTAGTTAGCAGGTAATAAGTCATGTGGGGTATTTTTGTAGGATTAGGTATTGGGGCACTGGAAGTTCTGATGCTGAAAAAGATTATCGGACGGATGACGTCCGAGCAAAAAGGCGCCGCATTTGCGGTTCCCATCACTATTGTAAAGCTTGCGCTGATTTTAGTTGTGCTGCTGTTAATGGCAAAATTTGTTTCGATAGAAGCAATGGTATGGTGCGCGGCGGGGGTTGCTGTTATGATGATTGGAATTCCTGTGACGCTGAGTATTATTACGATAAGAAAGTATAAGCAACACGGAGGTGAGCAAAAGGAATGAATATACCTAACGTATTCCCTGATAAATTAACGATTTTCGGGGGATTACACATTTCTACAACGCTTTTGGCAGCATTTGGGACGACACTTGCAATTATTGTTTTTGCGTTGATTTTCCGTTTTGTAATTCTGAAAAATTTCAAACGTGTTCCAAAGGGACTGCAAAACGTGCTGGAAATTGTGGTAGAAGGGATAAATAAGTTTTCCGTATCTATTATGGGCGCGGGTAAAAAAGCAAGCTCAATTGCGCCTTATGTTTTGACCATTTTTGCTTTTATTATTTGCAGTGGTTTGCTCGAGTTTATGGGAATACGTTCTCCCGCTACAGATCTTAATTGTACAATAGGACTTGCGGTGGTAAGCTTTGTACTTATCATTGCATATTCGATTCGATTCAGAGGAGTTAAAGGGTGGCTTAAAACTTATGCCGAACCAAAAGCGTTTATGGTGCCCATAAACGTACTCTCATCCATCGCAGTGCCAATCTCGCTTGCGTGTCGACTGTTTGGCAATATGTTCAGCGGGTTGGTGGTTATGGATATGCTATATAGCGCACTTGGAAATTTTGCGGTCGCTATTCCGGCAATAGCATCTATTTATTTTATATTGTTCCATCTTGGTATGCAGTCTTATGTATTTTCTATGCTGACAATGTCATTTATAGAAGAAAAAGCATAATAAATGTTGTATGAAAGCGTGAAAGTACGCTTCAAACTTTAAAAGACAATAAACGGAGGTAGTAATTATGGATATGGGTTTAATTGCAATCGGCGCAGGCTTAGCTGTTTTTACAGGTATGGGCGCGGGCATTGGCATGGGTATTGCGACAAGTAAGGCGTGCGAGGCAGTGGCAAGACAGCCTGAAGCGACAGGTAAAATCAATCAGGTGTTGCTCATTGGATTAGCGCTTGCGGAATCAACTGCAATCTACGGTTTTGTTATTTCAATTATAATGATTTTTTCAATGGGTAAATAATAAAAACGTGTATGCGCGTTGATGCGCAAATAAGACACAGGGGAATGGGAAATGGAAATCAACTTTGTAGAAATACTGCTGTATATTGTGAACATAATTATTTTGTTTTTCTTTTTGCGTTGGTTGCTGTACAAGCCGATAACAAAGTTTTTAAATAATCGTACAAATGCAATACAAAAGCAGATTGATGAAGCTGCACAGAAGTATTCGGATGCCGAACAAATAAAGGCAAAATACGATGAGATGATGGAAAATGCACAGGATCTTGCGACTGAGCTTATAAACAAGAGCAAATCTGTTGCAGATGAACAGGCACGTCAAATTGTGTGTGAAGCAGAAGAAGACGCTGCGGAAATAAAAAGCCGTACTGAAAAGCACATAGAGTCACAAAAGCAGCAAGCGGTACTTGAGATGCGCAGCGAGGTTACGCGCATGGCGATTCAAATTGCAGAGAAAGTTTTGGAGCGCGAAGTATCGTATGAAGATAATAAAAATGTTATTAACGAGTTTTTTGAGAAGGTGAGTTAACTTTTGAACATGAAGGGTAAACTGGTTTGCGCAACTGAATTTACGACAGATGAAATTTCTGCAATCAAAGAGAAGTTCAATAAGCTTTTTGATACAAAAATAGAGTTTGATATTGAAGTTGATCATGCGCTTTTAAGTGGTTTTGTTGCTACTGTAAATAATATGATTTACGATTTGAGCGCAAAATCTTATCTTGACAGAATGCAGGAATATATCGGCGACAACGCTGTTCAGGCAAACACGGAAAATATGGAAGACATTATTGCGTCATTAAAGCGCAATGTGGACGGTACTATCAATAATACATCGGTAGGCGCGGATCTTGAAAAAAAGATTATGCAGTTTGATGTAAAATATGATGTTTCCATGATTGGAATTGTAGAGCGCACAGGTGACGGCGTTGTATTTGTACGCGGTCTTGATGGGTGCAAATACGGCGAGCTGTTGCAATTTGAAAATAACGCATACGGCATTGTTATGAATCTTGAAACAGAGCGCGTAGGCGCGGTGCTGCTGAATGGTATTGCGGATGTCATGGAAGGCTCTATGGTGCGCCATACGGGTGATGTAGTTAAAGTGCCGGTGGGGGATGCGGTATTGAGCAGAGTTATAAATCCGCTCGGAATACCGATTGACGGCAAGGGTAATATTTTAACGGAAGAGCATTTGCCGATTGAGGCGATAGCTCCGGCAATTATAGACCGTCAACCTGTTAAAACGCCGTTGCAGACGGGTATAATGGCGATTGATGCCATGATACCGATTGGCAGAGGGCAGCGTGAGCTTATTATAGGTGATAGGCAAACGGGTAAAACAGCTATTGCTGTGGATACAATTATAAATCAAAAAGGTCAGAACGTGAAGTGCGTTTATGTGGCGATTGCGCAGAAGGCCTCTACTATTGCAGAAATTGTGAACCGTTTGAATGAATTCGGCGCACTTGACTATACAACGGTGGTGGCGTCAACAGCGAGCGATACAGCACCTATGCAGTATATTGCACCATATGCAGGCTGCGCGATTGCTGAGAGCTTTATGCGTGACGGACAGGATGTGCTAATTGTATATGACGATCTTTCAAAGCACGCGGTGGCATACAGAACAATGTCGCTGCTTTTGAGAAGACCGCCGGGTCGTGAGGCATATCCCGGAGATGTTTTTTATTTGCATTCGCGGCTCTTGGAACGTGCAGCCAAACTTTCGGATAAGCTCGGCGGTGGTTCAATGACGGCATTGCCCATTATTGAAACTATGGAGGGTGATATTTCTTCATATATTCCGACGAATGTTATTTCCATAACGGACGGACAGATTTATCTTGAAACGGAGCTGTTCAATTCAGGGCAAAGACCTGCTGTAAATGTGGGGCTTTCCGTATCGCGTGTAGGCGGAGCGGCGCAGATTAAAGCAATGAGAAAGGTCGCAGGACCGCTTAGATTAGAGCTTGCGCAGTATCGCGAGCTGGAGGTATTCTCGCAGTTTGCATCGGACCTTGATAAAGCAACGCAGGATTCACTGAATAACGGATTAAAGGTGACTAAGGCGCTTATTCAGGCGCAATATGACCCGTATTCTGTGGAAAACCAGGTGATTTTGCTGTGCGTAGCGGCAAACAAAGTACTGATGAATATTCCGGTGGAGAAAATACGCAGATTCAACAAGGAATTTCTTGATTTTGCAAATGCAAAATATCCACAGATAAAAGCGGAAATCAAGAATACCAAAGAGCTTTCTAAAGAAAATGAACAGCTGATACTTGATGCTGTAAAAGAATTTGAGCGTGGGTTTTTGATGGAAAAAGAGCATGAACACGAAGCGCATGATTTAGAGCTGCAAACGGGTGAGATATTGCAATGAGAAGTTTGTCGGATGTAAAAAACAGCATAGATGCAATTGGTGATACAAGCAAAATCACAAGTGCAATGAAGCTTATATCGACATCGAAAATGCAAAAGGCAATTTCGCGTTATGATGCGAATTTGTTGTATTTTAACCGTGTGCGCGCAGCAATAAAGGATATACTTGTGCATTCGCATGACTTACATCATACGTTTTTGGAAAAGCATACAAAGGGGAGTCCGGCATATATTGTAATAGCGGCAGATAAGGGCTTGTGCGGCGGGTATAACCATAACATCTTAAATTTTGCGTATGATTTAATGACAAAGGATGACAAATTTGTAATTACGATAGGTCAGGAGGCGCGTGCATTTTTTGAACGGAAGAATGTTCCGATTGATGTTGAGTATTTGCATATTTCGCAGAACCCAACGCTTTATGATGCGCGAAACTTGACGGATGACCTTGCAAGGATGTATAAGGGCGGCGAGATGAATGAGGTATATCTGCTGTATACTCGTTATTATTCATCGGTAAAACAAGTGCCGACCGCAATTAAGCTTTTGCCTATGGAGCTTGTGGATTTTGAGGACATAAGTACTGAAACTGATTATGCAAGCGAGATGAATTATCATCCGTCACCAAAACCGGTGTTCGATATTCTTGTGCCGCAGTATATAATCGGGTTGGTTTACGGAGCTCTGATACAAGCATTTGCCAGTGAAAACAGCGCGCGTATGATGGCAATGGATTCGTCATCTAAAAACGCCGATGAAATGCTTGGAAAGCTTAATATAGAGCTCAACCGCGCACGACAGCAGGCTATCACAATGGAAATCACTGAGATAGTGGGTGCACTTGAAGCATTAACCTAAGGAGCAATGAATGTATGTATGAATATAAAATTGTAAGCGAAGGCGAAATCATAAAAATAACGGGACCTGTAATTGATGTGGCATTCAGTGAGCGGGCAAATCCGTCAATCAACACGATACTTTATGCTAAATATGATGAGCAGAGCAAGCATAAAATATGGATGGAGGTTGCGGCGCAAATCGGCAATAACGTGGTGCGCTGTATTGCTCTTGAAGCGACAGAAGGATTGGCGTGCGGCATGAAGGTGTGCAACACCGGTGAGCCGATTACCATTCCGGTCGGAGAAAACATATTAGGCAGAGTTGTCAATGTTATGGGTGAGCAGATCGACGGCAAAGGTGAAATAGCGGCTGAGGAATATTGGCCTATTTATAGAGCCGCACCTGCATTTTCCGAACAAAACCCTGTTTCTGAAATTTTTGAAACCGGACTTAAGGTTATAGATCTCATTGCACCTTATGCAAAGGGTGGTAAAATCGGTCTTTTTGGCGGCGCCGGCGTAGGCAAAACGGTGCTCATAAACGAGCTTATTCATAATATTGCAACAGAGAGCGGCGGATATTCGGTGTTTACCGGTGTAGGTGAACGAAGCAGAGAGGGCAATGACCTTATCGGAGAGATGGCGGAGAGCGGAGTTCTTGAAAAAACCGCGCTTGCATTCGGACAGATGAACGAACCGCCGGGTTCGCGTATGCGTGTTGCAATGACAGGGCTTACAATGGCGGAATATCTGCGTGATAAAACGCAGCAGAATGTATTGCTGTTTATAGATAATATTTACCGTTTCATTCAAGCGGGTTCGGAGGTATCTGCACTTTTAGGAAGAATTCCTTCCGCAGTCGGTTATCAGCCAACCCTTGCAAACGAGCTTGGACAGTTAGAGGAACGTATTACATCTACAAAGCACGGCTCTATTACATCTGTGCAGGCAATATATGTTCCGGCAGATGATTTAACAGACCCGGCTCCGGCAACTACATTTTCGCATTTGGATGCAATTACGGTGCTTTCAAGGAGTGTTTCGGAGCTTGGAATTTATCCGGCGGTAGACCCGCTTGAGTCTTCATCAAGGATTCTTGACCCGCGGATTGTGGGTGAAGAGCATTATGATGTTGCAAGCCGTGTTGTGCATACCTTACAGCGTTATAAGGAATTACAAGACATAATTTCCATACTTGGCATGGAAGAGCTTGCGCCCGATGATAAAATCACGGTGTTCCGCGCAAGAAAGGTACAGAAATTTTTGTCACAGCCTATGTTTGTGGCGGAAGTATATACGGGAATTAAAGGAAAATATGTTCCGCTTTCAAGTACGATTAAGAGCTTTAAGGCGATACTTGACGGTGAAGTAGATGATTTGCCTGAGCAGGCATTTTATATGGTGGGCGATATTGAAGAAGTCAGAGAAAAAGCAAAGGGAATGGAATAAATATGGCTGCGGAATTTCTGGTTGAAATCATAACTCCTGAGCGTTCATTTTTTTGTGAAAGTGTTGTGTCTGTTATCTTTCCGACGGATGACGGACAAATGTCTATACAAAAGGGGCATGAATCAGAGGTTGTGACGGTTATGCCGGGTGAAGTAAAAATCAATACAGGAAAAAAGTGGCTGATGTGCTCTGTGGCGGAGGGCTTTCTTGAAGTGCGTCCCGATGAAACGATTATGTTTACGCAGGCGGCAGAGTGGCCTGATGAAATTGATGTAAAACGTGCGGAACGCGCAAAGGAACGCGCGGAGGATCGCTTGCGTCAAAAGAAGAGTGCTGAGGAATACAGGCGCAACAAGATAGCTTTGGCACGCGCTATGGCGCGGCTGAGTCTTACAAAACGAAAGACAACATTATAGGCGAGGGGCATCCCCCGCCTTTTGTATAAAGAGAGTATGGGAGAACGTTTTAATGGGCAAAATTACATTTATAACCGGTGGCGCGCGCAGCGGTAAAAGCTATCACGCAGAGCTTATAGCAAAGCGTTTTGGTGATGTTGCTTATGTTGCTACGGGCATTGATACGGATACGGAAATGAAGCTGAGAATTGCGCGGCACAAGCAGCAACGCCCGAATGAATGGAGCACATATGAAGCTCCGTATGATATTGTCGGCGTTGTGCGTAAAAATACGCATGAGGTTTATCTTATTGATTGCATTACTGTATATATTACTAATTTAATTTTGAAAGAGAAACAAGATTGGGATGCTGAGGTGCTGACATTTGAAGAACAGCAGCAGCTTGAGGGTTTTGTAGATAAAAGTATTGCGGAGCTTATTGATGAAATGAAAAAAAACAAAGCTGATTTCATTGTGGTTTCCAATGAAGTGGGAATGGGGCTTGTGCCGGCATATGCGCTGGGGCGCATTTTTCGTGATGCTGCGGGGCGCGCTAATCGTATGCTTGCCGAGGCGGCAGATACCGCATATCTTTCGGTGAGCGGTATTTTGATGCCTTTAAAGCAGGAGGTTTGAAATGAGTACAAGCATTACATTTTTGCGGCACGCCTCAACCGATGCAAATGAAAAAGGTGTATTCAGCGGTAAGACGGATTTGCCGCTTTGCAATGCGGGAAAAGCGGAAGCTGTTAAAACGGCGGAAGCACTTGCGGATGAACATTTTGATGTAATACTTTATGGGATAAAAAAGCGTGTGCTTCAAACGACAGATTATGTATTGAGCCAATTGCTTGTTTTGCCTAAGATTATATTAAAGTCTGAACGAATTACAGAAATGGATTTTGGGTTGTTTGAGGGTATGTCGTCGGACGAGATACAAGAGAAATATAAAAAGGAATGGCAGCAATATATGGACGACTGGCAGTCGTTTGCTTTTCCTAACGGGGAGAGCGTGGAAGCTTTTTATGATCGTTGTGAGCGGTTTATTCATGATATTGTATTTGAATATGAAAACAACAGGATATTGATTGTTGCGCATAAGGGGTTTATTCTTGCGTGTTTGTCGGCATTATTGACAGGCGATATGTCAGATGTTTTTACGCGTGACATTAAAAACGGAGAATTTATAACGATAACTGTGTAGGAATAGTGCGATAGCTATTCCTTTTTTTTATGATATGTATTATAATATTATGTGTTTGTTTTAAAGCGGATTGGTCCGCTTTTCTTGTGAGAGGAGCTTATCATTGGAACATATTATCTGGAATAAAGAGGCTGAGTGTGCAGACCGAAAGAAAATTAAGGAGTTGCAGCTCGACAGACTTAAATATACGGTGCGTTATTGTTATGATAATGTAGCGCATTACAGGAAAAAGTTGGATAAAATCGGACTTAAGCCTGAGCATATAAAGACGCTTAAGGATATTGAAAAACTTCCGTATACCACTAAAGATGATTTGCGTGAAAATTATCCTTATGGTATGTTTGCAGTGCCTATGAAACAGATTGTGCGCGTGCATGGCTCATCGGGTACTACGGGCAACCCCACTATTGTAGGATACACGCGGCATGACCTTGATATGTGGACGGGGCTTGTGGCACGCGTTGCGTGTGCGGCAGGGGTAGTGCCTGACGACATTGCACAAATTTCTTTCGGATATGGACTTTTCACAGGCGGGTTCGGGCTGCATTATGGGCTTGAGCGCGTTGGAGCGTCTGTTATTCCGGTATCAAGCGGAAACACAAAACGACAGATAAAATTTATGCAGGATTTTGGAAGCACGGTGCTCATAAGCACACCGTCATATGCAATGTATCTTGGTGAAACTGCACAAAGCATGGGTGTGGATTTTAAAAAGCTAAAGCTGCGGCTGGGGCTTTTCGGCGGGGAAGGGCATACCAAGGAAATGCAGCAGCAAATTGAAAAATATCTTAATATTACCGACACGGAAAACTATGGGCTTTCAGAGGTTATAGGGCCCGGATTTTCGGGGGAATGTTATATGCAGGACGGTATGCATATGGCGGACGATGAATTTATTGCTGAAATTATTGACCCTGACACAGGAGAAGTGCTGCCGATGGGGGAGCGCGGCGAGCTTGTAATAACGAGCCTTACCAAAGAGGCACTGCCGATTTTGCGGTATCGCACTAAGGATATTACGCGCCTTAATGATGAGCCGTGTAAATGCGGAAGAACATCTACGCGTATGGATAAGGTGTCGGGAAGAACAGATGATATGCTGATTATACGCGGTGTAAATGTGTTCCCGTCACAAATTGAGGGTGTACTTTTGGGAATGAATGATGTTGCACCGCATTATGAACTTGTGCTTACAACGGAAAAGCATCTTGACAGGATAGAAGTAAAGGTTGAGGTTGCGGATGAAAGCTTGCTCACAAGCTATAGTGCGCTTGAAGCCTTGCGCACAAAAATTGCAAATAGTATTTTCACAATGCTTAATATACACGTCAAGGTTACGCTTGCAGAGCCGCAGGCTTTAAAACGTTTTGAGGGAAAAGCAAAAAGGGTAACAGATTTGCGAACGGGGCAATAATACAAGAGGAATGGTAACTAAATGAAAAAGATTATGCTTGGAAATGAGGCGTATGCGCAGGGGGCATATGAAGCGGGGGTCAATGTCGTTTCATCTTATCCCGGTACGCCCAGCACAGAAATAACGGAAAACATAGTAAAACATGACGAGGTTTATGCGGAGTGGGCACCGAATGAAAAGGTGGCGCTTGAGGTTGCCGCGGGCGCAAGCTATGGCGGTGCGCGCGCGTTATGCTGTATGAAGCACGTTGGGTTAAATGTGGCGGCAGATCCGCTTTTTACGGTTTCATATACGGGGGTGAACGGCGGGCTCGTAATCTTGGTGGCGGATGACCCCGGAATGCATTCAAGCCAAAATGAGCAAGATTCGCGTTTTTATGCGCGCAGCTCCCATGTACCCATGCTTGAGCCGTCAGACAGCGGTGAAGCAAAGGAGTTTATGAAAACGGCGTTTGAATTGAGCGAGAAATTCGACACGCCTGTTTTACTGCGCTCGAATACGCGTATATCGCATTCGCGCGGGGTGGTGAACACAGAAGAGCGTGCCGAGGTTCCTAAAAAGGCATATGAGAAAAACATCGGTAAGTATGTGATGATGCCCGGTATGGCAAAGGGCAGACACATAGTTGTGGAACAGCGCATGAAGGATATTGCGTTGTATGCTGAAACAACCAAGCTTAATAAAATCGAAATGAACAGTGCGGATATTGGCATTATAACAAGCGGAACTTGTTATAATTATGTTAAAGAGGCGCTGCCGCAGGCAAGTATTTTAAAGCTTGGCATGGTATATCCGCTGCCAAAACAGAAAATTGCGGAGTTTGCGTCTAATGTAAAAACGCTTTATGTTATTGAAGAATTAGAGCCGTTTTTTGAGAATCAAATTAAGGTGATGGGTATTGAAGTTAAAGGCAAGGAGCTTTTTACGGTACAAGGCGAATATTCTGTGCGTATGATAGCAGAGAAGCTCGGAGAAAAAAGCTGCGAGCCGGTGAGCGTGGGAGCGCTTCCTATGCGTCCGCCGGTGCTTTGCCCGGGATGTCCGCACAGAGCTGTTTATTATATGTTTAATAAATTAAAGCTTACAACAATGGGCGACATTGGATGTTACACATTAGGCGCATTAGCGCCCCTTTCGGCTATTGATACAACATTGTGCATGGGTGCTTCGATAGGAATGGCGCATGGTATGGAGAAAGCGCGCGGCAAAGAATTTGCACGTAAGCTTGTAAGTGTGATTGGTGACAGCACTTTTATGCATTCGGGCATAACAGGGCTTATAAACATGGTGTATAATGGGGCAACGTCAACGGTGGTGATACTTGATAATTCAACAACAGGCATGACGGGGCATCAAGATAACCCGTCAACGGGTAAAAATGCTAAGGGAGAGCCCGCACCGATTGTGAACATTGAGAAGCTTGTGGAAACGATAGGTGTAAAAAATGTTCGTGTGCTTGACCCGTTTGACTTACCCGCGCTTGAAGCGGCGCTGCGTGAGGAAACAGAGCGTGATGAGCTTTCTGTTATTATCACGCGCCGACCGTGCGTAATGATTGATAAAAGTGCTGTGCATGAGGCGTTTGTTGTTTCGGATGCGTGCAGAAATTGCGGTGTTTGCATGAAGCTTGGTTGCCCTGCTATTGTTAAAGGGGAAAAAACAGTGAGCATTGATGCGTCCTTGTGTATTGGATGTGGGCTTTGTGCGGATGTGTGCCCGTTTAATGCAATCGGAGGAGAATGCAAATGAAAAGTATATTGATTGCAGGAGTGGGCGGACAGGGCACGCTTCTTACAAGTATGGTATTAGGACAAATAGCACTTAAGCTTAATTATGATGTTAAGCTTTCAGAGGTGCATGGTATGGCGCAACGCGGCGGAAGTGTTGTGACATATGTACGCATAGGAGATAAAGGCGAGCGTGTATATTCGCCGGTGATAGATGAATGCGGCGCTGATATTTTATTGGCATTTGAAGAGCTCGAATGCTTGAGATGGCTGCCATATTTAAAAAAGCAAGACGGTAAGGTATATTGTAACACACAGCATATTCTTCCTATGCCTGTAATTACGGGCGCAATGGAGTACCCGAAAGATGCGGAGCAAATGATACGTACGCATTTTAAAGATGCGGTATTTGTGGATGCGCTTGCGCTTGCAAATGAAGTAGGCAACGTTAAAACGGTCAATACTGTTTTGCTGGGGGTGCTTGCAAAGCATATGGATATAAGCAAAGAAGTTTGGATAGACGCTATTCGATTGGTGGTAAAGCCTAAATTTGCGGATATGAATGAAAAAGCGTTTATGTTAGGATATAATCTGTAATACGGAGGAGCTTAAATGTATTGGAATGAAACTGCGGAGTGTATGTCGCGTGATGAGTTGCACGAGGTACAGTCAAAGAGGCTGAAAAATCTTGTATACAGGGTTTATCAAAATGTGCCTTTTTACCGAAACAAAATGCAGGAGCTGGGTATATGCCCGGAGGATATTAAAGGTATTGAGGACATTAAATATCTGCCGTTTACCACAAAGCAGGATTTAAGGGACAGCTATCCTTATGGGCTGTTTGCGTCCCCGCTTTCAGATATTATTCGCATTCATGCGTCCTCGGGTACAACGGGCAAGCCTACGGTGGTAGGGTATACACAAAAGGATATTACATCATGGGCAGAATGTGCGGCACGTGCGCTTTATATGGCGGGCGGAAGCAAAAAATCTATTGTGCAGGTGGCATATGGATACGGACTTTTTACCGGTGGGCTCGGGCTGCACTATGGTGCGGAGAAAATCGGCGCGGCGGTAATACCTATATCCGGCGGCAATACAAAGCGTCAAATTATGCTGATGCGTGATTTTGGCTCGACGATATTATGCTGCACGCCGTCATATGCACTGTATCTGGGCGAAACGCTTGCGGAGATGGGAATTGCGCCGGAGGAAATAAAGCTTGAGGCGGGAATATTCGGGGCAGAGCCATGGACGCAAGGAATGCGCATACAGCTTGAACAAAAATTAGGAATACGTGCTCATGATATTTATGGCTTGAGTGAAATTTCGGGCCCGGGAGTTGCTTGTGAATGTGAATATCAAAACGGGATGCACATTCAAGAAGATATGTTCTATCCTGAAATTGTAGATTCTGATACGCTGGACCAAAAAGCGGACGGCGAGATTGGCGAGCTTGTGTTTACAACTATAAATAAAGAGGGCATACCGCTTTTGAGATACCGCACGCGCGATATAACAAATCTTTCTGTGGATGGCTGCCAATGCGGACGTACTTTTCGCCGTATGCACAAGGTGCTCGGGCGTTCAGATGATATGCTTATTATTCGCGGGGTGAACGTGTTCCCGTCGCAGATAGAAAGCGTACTTGTGAAATACGAAGAAATTGCGCCGTATTATGTGATAATTGTAACGCGTGAAGGAAATTTTGATGTACTTGAAGTACAGGTGGAGCTTTCAGAAAATTTGTTCTCAGACGAGGTAAAAGGCATGGAAGAGCTGAGAAGAAAAATTTCAAATGAATTGCACGGAGTGTTGAATATTAACGCAAAGCTTACTTTTGTAGAGCCAAAAACATTGGAACGTTCGGATGGTAAAGCAAAGCGCGTTATTGATAAACGCAATCTCTAAACCAAAGGGAGGACAGGCAAATGTTAATCAGACAAATATCGGTTTTTGTAGAAAACAAAAAAGGAAGGATCTATAGCCTGACAAAAACGCTTGCAGATAATAAGATAGATTTAAAGGCTTTAAGTATTGCAGATACAGCAGAATTTGGTATTATGCGCTGTATTGTAAGTGATCCGATGGCTGCGCTTAAGATTGTAAAGGAAGCGGGCTTTACGGCATCGGTTACGGAAGTCCTCGGTATAGAGGTAGAGGATAAGCCCGGAGGTTTGGCGCAGGTGCTGAAGATTTTACATGATAATGAAATCAGTGTGGAATATTTATACTCATTTGTGGGTACAAGAAGCGATAATGCGCTTATTATTTTCCGCGTAGATGAAACGGAAAAGGCATACACCGCGCTTAAAGATGCAGGACAAAAAATACTTACGGAAGAAATGATTTATAACATTTAAGAGGAATATTTTGTATAGAAAGACATATGCCGAGATAAATCTCAATAATTTAAAACAAAATATTAAAAATGCCGCCGCTAATTTACCTGAAACTTGCGGTATAGTGGCGGTGGTAAAAGCCAATGCCTATGGTCATGGGGCAGTGGAGTGTTCGCGCGCGGCTAAGCAGGCGGGTGTGTGTATGCTTGCTGTTGCGCTTGCAGAGGAAGCGACAGAGCTTTGCAATGCGAATATCGGGCTGCCTATTGTTATAATAGGGCGCTCTAATCATGCGCAGTTAAAATTGGCGGTGGAGCTTGATTTGCAGCCGTGTATATTTACTCCTGATGACATTGTGTTTTTACAGCAGGAATGTGAAAAGCAGAATAAAAACAGTGAAATACATTTGAAATTTGATACGGGAATGTGCAGAATCGGTATTCGCAGTGATGAAGAGCTCAGACAGTGTATAAAAACACTTGCAGAGTGCGAGCGTGTCAGCGTAGCAGGGGTATTTACGCATTTTGCGAACAGTGATGCAAAAAATAAGCAACACGCGATTATGCAGCATAAAAAATTCATGCACTATATTGATATATTGCACGAAAATGGTCTAAGACCCGCAATACACGCGGATAACAGCGCCGGAACAATAGATTTGCCGCAGTTTTCGCACGACATGGTTCGTTTCGGAATTTCTATGTATGGATATTATCCGTCAGACGAGGTAGATAAGGATGCTGTTAAGCTTGCGCCTGTTATGGAAGTGTCGGCGGAAATATCACATATAAAAACAATTGATGAGGGTGAGTGTGTTGGGTATGGCAGCACATTCAGCGCACAGCGTAAGACGCGCGTGGCGACTGTGCAAATCGGTTATGGTGACGGATACAACAGATTGCTTTCAAATAAGGGAAGAATGATAGTAAAAACGAATAAAGGATGTTTTTATGCACAAATTATCGGGCGCGTGTGCATGGATCAGACAATGCTTGACATTACGGATGTTGAAGGTGATGTGTGCGTGGGGGACAGCGTAGTTGTGCTTGGGCAAAGAGATGACAAGAGCATTACGGCGGACGATATTGCGAAGCTGTGTAAAACAATAAGCTATGAGGTTCTCTTGGACTTCAATGAACGTGTTCCGCGGATTTATTCGGCTGAATTGTGTAAATGTGAGGAGAAAAGATGACAAAACAGCAAATCCGCGAGAAAATTTTGGATATGCGCAGAGGGCTTACATCAAAATATATTGAAGATGAATCCGGTAAAATCTATGAACGGCTTACAGAGGGCGGCATTTTAAATAATGTAAAAAAGGTTCTTGTGTACAGTGATTTTGACAATGAAGTAAAGACCGCTGCACTTACGGGTTGGATGATTTTTCACGGAATACAGGTATATTTACCCTGTATATATAAAAAAGAAATGTTTGCGGCAGACATCAAAAGTGCAAGACTTGAAATGAGCAAATACGGAATCGCACAGCCTAAGTTTTGTGATGCGTCCCTTGCTGAACCCGAGGAAATTGATGTGGTAATTGTTCCCGGGGTTGCATTTGATAAAAACAAAAACAGAATAGGGTTTGGGTGCGGATATTATGACAGCTTTTTGAAAAAAGCAAAGAATGTCAAGAAAATTGCGATAGCATATGATTTTCAGCTTGTTGATTTTATACCAATAGAAGCGCATGATGTGTGTATGGATATGATTGTTTTACCGGATGGCATTGTGAAATGAGGATAATTGCCGGAAAAAAGCGCGGGCTAATATTAAAAACACGTGACGGGCTGAAAACGCGCCCGACACTTGATAGGGTAAAGGAAGCTGTTTTTGGGCGGTTGCAGTTTGAATTACAAGATAAATGTGTGCTTGATTTGTTTGCAGGAAGCGGGGCGTTGGGGTTAGAAGCGCTTTCGCGCGGCGCGAAAGAAGCGGTGTTTGTGGATAACGATGCCGACGCAGGAGAAGTGATAGCGGATAATATTGCTGCCGCTCAAATGGAAAAATGTGCATTGTTTGTAAAAAATGATTACATGAATGCACTAAAACTATTTAAAAACGCAAAAAAATTTGATATAGTATTTTTAGACCCGCCGTACAGCTGTGATTTTTATGCGGATGCGATGCAAAAGTCAGTTGAGTATGGTTTGCTTGAAAATCGTGCGATAGTTGTTGCGGAAAGTGATACTTTACTTGAAATAAGCGTTAAAGGATTCACGATTGAGAAACAAAAGAAATACGGTAAAGTGTTTTTAACATTTTTTCGTTGGGAAGAGGAACAAAATGAAAGCATGTATATATCCGGGGACATTTGACCCGCTTACAAAAGGACATATGGATATTATAAGACGTGCGTGTAATATATTCCCGAAAGTATATGTAGGGGTACTTAAGAATACGGCAAAGAAGAACCTTTTTTCGGTAAAACAGCGTATTGATATGATTAAATGCGCGACTGCGGACATGGACGGCGTAGAGGTAATTGCGTTTGATGGATTACTCGTTGATTTGCTAAAGCAAATTGATTGCAGGATAATTATAAGAGGGCTGCGTACGGGTACGGATTTAGAGCTTGAACAACAGCTTGCTATTATTAACAGCAAGCTTTTAACGGGGGTTGAAACGATTGCATTGCTTTCAAAACCTGAAACATATTTTATAAGTGCAAGTGCTGTACGTGAATTGATTGAATTTGATGCTGATATATCAGATTATGTTCCAAAGGAAGTAGCGGATATGATAAACGGAGGAAATGCAAAATGAAGATTTTTGATTTGCTTGATGAAATTGCAGAGGAAGTTGATAACAGCCGAAAATCTCTGTTTGGAAATAAAAAGACGATTGATGTTGAATTTGTTATGGAAATATTGGAAGATATTAAAGCAGCATTGCCTGATGAAATTCAATATGCACAAGATGTGTTAGAGCACAAACGTGCTATAATTGATTCTGCGCAGGATAAGGCGAAAAACATACTGGACGGAGTAGATAATCGTTTGGCGGAGTTGGTGGAGGAGCATAAGGTTACGCAGCTTGCATATGAAAAGGCAAACCGAGTAATTGACACATCACAAAAACAAGCATATGAAATTCGTGTGAATGCTAATGATTATGCGGTAAATGTACTTGAGGACCTATCCTCTTACATGAAAGAATATATGGATATTATAAAAGAAAATCAGTCAAATTTTATTAACAAGAAAAATAAAGACCAAGCGGAATTTGAGTAAAAAACTTTATTGATACGGAGAAAAAATGGCGAAAAAAATGTGCCTTGCTTTAGGCGGCGGCTCTGCGCGCGGGTTTGCACACATTGGGGTGCTGCGTGTGCTGATTAAAAACAAAATACCGATTAACTCTATTGCGGGGTGCAGTATGGGTGCGCTTATCGGCGGAATTTATGCGGCAGAAGCAAATATTGTCGCGCTGGAAAATCTTGCGGAGGTATTTGATTTTAAAAAATATTTTGATATTACGCTTTCTTCCAAAGGATATGTTAAGGGCAAGAAAATTCAAGAGCTTATTGAGCTTATGACAAAAAACATATCTATTGAGCAAGCAAAGATTCCATTTTGCTGTATTGCAACACATATAGAAAAAGCTGCTTCAGAGCGTTTTACAAAAGGACCGATTCATGAGGCTGTGCGTGCCAGCATTTCTATTCCCGGGGTGTTTACACCATATGTGATTGACGGAAACACATATGTGGACGGTGGTGTTATTGACCGTACAGCAATCGGTGCAGCGTGGGAGATGAAACCTGAGGTCGTTATTGCTGTGGATGTCGGGTACCGCGGAGAGCCGTTAACTGTTCCCAAAAGCTTAGTTGGTTTGGTGAAAACATCATATTCTATTATGGATTGGTATCTTGCTCAAAAAAATCTTTTGTCGGCAAGTATAGTAATTCAGCCTGAGCTAAGTGATATTGCAGGAACTCAGTATACGGACATTCAAAACATTGTAACACGAGGAGAGGAAGCCGCAATTGCGGCGCTTCCTGATATAAAAAAAGTTTTAGCAATTAAATAATAATCAATTTTTGTGTAAAATCGCGTTTTGAGGGCGCGATTTTTTTTGTGAATAACGCATAAATATCACTCGCGAGAATATCCATGTTAATGAGATTATTATCGGGAAATTCAGAGGCTTTTGTTATTATGGGAATTGAGGAAGCGGCGCAAAGCTGCGAGAGCAGCGAAATGCTTTTTTGCTGTACGCCGAGCACGTGCGCATATAATTGCTCTTTTTTGAGCAGAGCTTGTTTTTCTTTAGTAATATTGAACATACAGTAAAGCAAAATGCGCGCTATGCGCGTATATGTATAACGTTTGCTTTTAATTGCTTCGATGAGCGCACTATAGCTTTTTGCAGTTTTTGCCGCTTCATAAATGCGATATTCAAGACCTTCTGATACGCTTTCGATTTCACTTATGTCGCTTAAGCTCATGCTTCGCAGACGGAACATTAAAAACGGGAACATAGCATCTGAAAACACGGGCTCGATATGTTGCGCAAAATCCCAATTCGGTACAAATTGTTGAAAGGCGGGATTATTTTCTTTTATAGCGTGCCTTACGGCGCGGGCTCCCGAAAACTGTCGGGAAAGCTTTAGTGAGGAATATTCGCCGTCTGCACGCGTTATAAATACAGGCTCAATGCGGCTTTTGAGTTGAAGCAGTGCTTTTAGATATTCAACGCCGAGTATATTATTTGGTTGCTCAAATATTGCTGTATCGCTTTTAATCAAACATTGCTTGAGCGCGTGTGCACGTGCGGCGGGAAAAGATTGTCCGTCGGTAAGCGCGGATTTCAGCGCCGTGCGGAACAAAGGAGGTTCTTCTGTTAAGAGCTGTGCGGCTTGTTTTAGAACCTCTGTATTTGATGTTTCCGTTCCAAATGAAATAAAATCAACACAATCAAGTGCGTTGAGTATGCTTACGCCGCCGTACGAGAACCCTTCGGCGCTTTGCGTTGCATAGGCAAAGGGAAGCTCAAGCACAATGTCTGCACCGTTTTCAAGCGCTGCACGTGCGCGCGTCCACTTGTCATATATGGCGGGCTTGCCGCGTTGTGTGAAATTACCGCTTATCACACAAACAATGTAATCTGCTCCGCACTTTTCACGTGTTTGCGCTATATGATAGGCGTGCCCTGTGTGAAAAGGGTTGTATTCTGCTATAATTCCTGCTATTTTCATAAAAGACCTTTGCAAAATGTGGATTTTTTATATATAATATATAAGTATCATTATAACAGAGTTATCAATTTATTTAAATTCAATATATAAAAAAACGCGAGGTGTGCAAAAATGTCACTAATGGACAGAATCAAAGAAAAAGCAAAATCTGTAAAAAAGAACGTTGTTTTGCCTGAGGGAAGTGAACCGCGTACAATTGAAGCGGCAGCGAAAATAACAGCACAAGGAATTGCCAACGTAATTTTACTTGGGGATGAAAAGGCTATTGAGGCGGCTAACACAAAGCACGTGGATCTAAGCGGCGCGACAATCATAAATCCTGCAACATCACCAAAGCTCGGTGAATATGCGGATACATTTTATGAAATGCGTAAAAGCAAAGGAATCACGCCTGAACAGGCAAAAGAAACGTGCATGAATACGCTTTATTATGCGGTTATGATGATAAAAATGGGTGATGCCGACGGCATGGTGTCGGGCGCAATTCATTCAACAGGGGATACGCTTCGTCCGGCATTGCAGGTAATTAAGACCAAGCCCGGTGTGCCTATTGTATCGAGCTGTTTTATTATGGAGCATCCGGATAAAAAGTGGGGCAAAGACGGCGTAATGGTATTTGCGGATTGTGCGGTCAATATCGACCCTAACGCAGAGGAGCTTGCGGCTATTGCGATTGCTTCGGCAGATTCGGCAAAGAACCTTGCCGGCATAGACAAGCCTAAGATTGCAATGCTCTCTTTTTCCACTAAAAACAGTGCAAAGCATGAAAAGGTGGATAAAGTAATAGAAGCAACAAGATTGGCAAAGGAAATGGCACCGGAGCTTGATATTGATGGTGAATTACAGGCGGATGCGGCGCTGATAGAAGCTGTCGGACAGCTAAAAAGCCCGGGCAGCGAGGTTGCGGGGCACGCAAATGTGCTTATTTTCCCTGACATTCAAGCGGGAAATATCGGCTATAAATTAGTACAAAGACTGGGCGGAGCGGACGCAATAGGTCCGGTTTGTCAGGGACTTGCACGCCCTGTGAATGATTTATCGCGCGGGTGCAGTGTGGAAGATATTGTTTCTGTTGTCGCAATGACAGCGGTTCAGGCACAGTCGTTCTAATAAAAAAAGGGGTATAGTATAAATGAAAAATGTATTGGTAATAAATGCGGGCAGTTCGTCGCTGAAATATCAGCTGATAGATATGGACAATGAAGATGTAATTGCAAAAGGGCTTGTAGAGCGCATCGGCATTGACCATTCTGTAATTAAGCATAAGCCGACCGGCAAGGATAATGTTGAAATTGAAACGCCTATGAATGATCATAATGATGCCATGAAGCAGGTGATTGCGGCTCTTACGGACTCGGTGCATGGTGTGGTAAAAGACCTTTCCGGAATTTGTGCGGTTGGGCATAGAATTGTACACGGCGGCGAAAAGTTCAGCGAATCTGTGCTTATTACAGATGAAGTTATTGATGCAATAAAAGAAAACATTGAGCTTGCTCCGCTGCATAATCCGGCAAACTTAATGGGTATAAATGCGTGCCGTGCAATTATGCCTGATGTGCCGATGGTGGGTGTGTTTGATACGGCATTTCACGCAAATATGCCTAAGAAGGCTTTTTTATATGGTATTCCTTATGCGGCATATACCGACTATAAAGTCAGAAGATATGGCTTTCACGGAACATCACATAAATATGTAGCATACAGAGCGGCAGAGATGCTTGGAAAAAACATTAAAGACCTTAAAATCATTACTTGCCATCTTGGAAACGGTTCTTCTGTTGCGGCGGTCAACGGCGGTGTGTCTGTTGATACATCTATGGGATTTACGCCTCTTGAGGGGCTTGTGATGGGCACACGTTCAGGTGATCTTGATGCTGCAATTGTGCCGTATCTTATGGGTAAGATGAACATGGATGTGGATGCGGCAATCAATTATCTCAATAAGGATTCAGGTGTATGGGGAATCTCGGGTGTATCGAGCGATTTCCGTGATTTGTGGGCAGAAGAAGAAAAGGGCAATGAACGCGCGAAAATTGCGCTTGATGTATTTAATTACCGTTTAAAGAAATTCATTGGCGCGTATGCAGCGGCAATGGGCGGTGTGGATGTTATAACATTTGCAGGCGGTGTCGGTGAAAACGATTGGGACGTGCGTTTACACGCAATTACAGGGCTTGAATATATGGGCGTTAAGCTGGATGTGAAGAAGAATGATGGCATGCGCGCAAAAGAAATGGATATTTCCGCAGCGGATTCTAAGGTAAAAATACTTGTAGTTCCTACGGATGAAGAAATGACAATTGCAAAAGATACGTATGACATTTGTTGTAAATAAGTATTGATTTATTGCAAGTGTGAATTGATGCTTACAATTTCTTTATATGAAAAAAAGAGTTGACAAGCACGCTGCATAAAAATATAATGTAAAGGTACTTGTTTTCTTGACTGAGGAAAAGCGATGATAGATATTGATGTTAGAGAAGCATTGCAAAATGAAGGCGTAAGCGCAATTTTTGCTTATGAAGGCTTCCCCGAGATGGATGTTTCATTTGTAAAACCGCTTGTACTCAATGCGGAATATTGTGCAACAAATCGCAAGGTTTCTGTAAAAGGGACGTTTGAAGCGGTGCTTAGTACGGTTTGTGACAGATGTCTTGCCGATATGCAAACAACTATTCATGAAAAGTTTGATGAAATATTTGTTTTTGGCGGCGAGGGCGTGCAGGATGATGAAGTGTACACATACACAGGCGGAAGTGTATCGCTTGATAAGCCGGTGCACGACGCAATTTATTTGAGTTTGCCGCAGCAGTTGCTGTGTAAGGATGATTGCAAGGGGCTTTGCCCGCAGTGCGGACAAAATCTTAACGACAAAAAATGTGAATGCAAACAGGAAAATACGGATGACATGAATCCGTTTACCAAACTAAAAGGATTGTTTTAGAATCTAAGGAGGTGTGTTAAATGGCAGTACCAAAGAGCAGAACATCAAAACAGCGTAAACATACAAGAAGAGCACATTGCAAGCTTACAGCTCCGACTGTATCTTCGTGCCCACAGTGTCATCAGCCTAAGCTGGCTCATAGAGTTTGTCCTAATTGCGGTTACTATAACGGCAGATTAGCGGTGGCTCCTAAAGAAGCAGCAAAATAAACCACATATATTTTTGTGATTTAATGTTTTAGTGAAGAAAGGTTTGCACTTTTTGCAAACCTTTTTTGATTTCCGCTATTTTAAAATTGTGCATTTTCATGTATACTATATAATATTGTATTATGATGATGCGCGAGGGAGATAAAATGAAAATTATCATTGACGCTATGGGCGGAGATCATGCACCTGAAGAAATTATCGACGGTGTATTGGCGGCACTTAATGAATGGGCGGATACAGCTTTTTTGCTGACAGGTGATAAAGATAAAATAGAAGCACTTTTGGAAAAGCAGCAATATGATAAAGCGCGCGTTGAGATCATACATACGACGCAGGTTATTGAGATGGATGATTCACCGGTAAAAGCTTTGAAAGAGAAAAAGGATTCATCTATGGTTGTGGCACTCAACGCGCTTGCTGAGGGCAAGGGCGAGATGATGATTTCTGCGGGCTGTACAGGGGCGCTTGTTGCGGGCGGCACGCTTATTGTTAAGCGGCTTCCGGGGATTAAACGTCCGGCACTTGCACCGGTGTTGCCGTCACAGGCAGGCGAGGTGCTTTTAGTGGATGCGGGAGCTAACGCAGACTGCAAGCCGCAGTATTTGCAGCAGTTTGGCGTGATGGGCAGCATATATATGCAAAAGGTATTTGGAATAAAAAAGCCAAACGTTGCGCTTATAAATAACGGCGCAGAGGAAGAAAAGGGCAGCGAGCTTACAAAAAAAGCACATATGCTTTTGAAAGCCGCACCGATAAATTTTGTAGGTAACGCCGAGGGCAGAGATCTTCTGAGCGGGGATTATGATGTGTTGGTGTGTGACGGGTTTACGGGGAATATCGTGTTAAAGTTTCTTGAGGGCTGTGCAAAAACGATTTTAGGTATGCTCAAAGGGTATATTAAGGAAAGCACAAGCGCAAAAGTAGGCTCTTTATTTATGAAAGGTGCATTTTCTAAGCTGAAGAAAAAAATGGATTATAAGGAATACGGCGGCGCGCTTCTTTTAGGGCTCAACGGCGGAGTTATGAAGGCACATGGCAGTTCAGATAAAGTAGCGATATTTCATGCGATTTCGGCGGCGCGTAAATTTATTGCCGGAAATGTGGTAGAGGTCATAAAGCAGGAGATTGCAAAAATTAAGGATGAAGATGAATAATTTAAGCTTGCAAAAACGTATTGAATATAAATTTAAAAATAACGAGTTGTTAAAACGTGCGCTTACACATCCTTCGTGCGGCAATATGCCTAACTATGAACGATTGGAATTTTTAGGGGATGCCGTAATAGAGCTTATTATCAGCGATGATTTATTTAATCAACATCATGATTTTTCTGAGGGTGTGCTGACGCAGCGCAGAGCGGATATTGTGTGTTCTAAATCGCTTGCGCGTATAGCTCAGTCCATTGAACTCGGTGAATATATTCTATTGGGAAAAGGTGAGGAAGAATCGGGCGGGCGCACAAAAACGTCCATATTGGAGAATGTTATGGAAGCGCTTATCGGTGCAGTTTATGTGGATGGCGGATTTGAAATAACACAAAAAGTGGTGCGAGCATTATTTGCGGAAGCAATAAGCAATGCAATGAACAGCAAAAGCGACCATGATTATAAATCTCAGTTTCAAGAGATGATACAGCGAACTGTGAAACAAGATATTGTATATCGAGTGACAGCGCAGGACGGGCCGGCACATAATACTATATTTCATGTGGAGCTTACGGTTGGCGGAAGAGCTATGTGCAGCGGTAAAGGAAATTCAAAAAAAGAAGCGGAACAAAATGCGGCTAAATTCGCTATTGCGGATTTTGAAAAAATTTATAAGGGGTAAAATGAAATGTTTGAATTTGAAGCGGTAAAAAAGACGGATGTGGAAGTGTATGATTCTATGATGCGCGAGCTTGAACGTCAGGAGCACAACATTGAGCTTATAGCATCAGAAAATTTTGTATCGCCTGCCGTTATGCAGGCAATGGGCTCACATCTTACGAATAAATATGCGGAGGGTTATCCCGGAAAACGTTATTACGGCGGATGTCAATTTGTTGATGAAATAGAGGAGCTGGCGCGCGAACGCGCTAAAAAGCTGTTTGGCGCAGAACACGCAAATGTTCAGCCGCATTCGGGGGCGCAGGCAAATACTGCCGTTTATTTTGGGGTATTGAAGCCGGGAGATACAATTCTCGGTATGAATTTATCGCATGGCGGACATCTGACGCACGGAAGCCCCGTGAATATTTCGGGCAAATATTTCAACATAGTGCCATATGGTGTCAGCGAAAAAGACGAGAGAATTGATTATGACCAACTTGCTGATTTAGCTCTTGAAAACAAGCCTAAAATGATTGTTGCGGGAGCAAGTGCGTATCCGCGCACGATAGATTTTGCAAAGTTTAGGGAAATAGCAGATTCGGTGGGTGCGTATTTGATGGTGGATATGGCGCATATCGCGGGACTTGTGGCGGCAGGACTTCATCCGAACCCTGTACCGTATGCGCATTTTACAACTACTACCACGCATAAAACATTGCGCGGACCGCGCGGCGGCATGATTTTATGCTCGGAAGAATATGCTAAGACCGTGGATAAAGCAATTTTCCCCGGAACACAGGGTGGACCGCTTATGCACGTAATTGCTGCTAAGGCAGTATCTTTTCACGAGGCACTTCAACCTGAATTTAAAGAGTATCAAAAACAGATAGTGAAAAATGCGGCTGTGCTGGCAAAAACATTAACTGACAGCGGCGTGCGCATTGTTTCGGGCGGAACAGATAATCATTTGATGCTTGTGGATGTGGGCGAAAAAGAGAAAACAGGTAAAGAAATCGAAGCGCTGCTTGATACTGTAAATATTACTGTGAACAAAAATACAATACCGTTTGAAAAACTCAGCCCGTTTGTAACGAGCGGTATTCGCATAGGCACGCCGTCAGTAACAACACGGGGGATGAAAGAGCCTGAAATGGTTAAAATCGGTAATTTGATAGCGGATATGATTATAAACGGTGAAGCTTCATCAGACAATGTAAAACAGGGCGTTAGTGAATTATGCAACGAATTTCCGCTGTATAAGTAAAAAAAAGGTTGAATCGGGCGGAAAATATCCCGCCCGATTTTGAGGAAACTAAAATGATTGTGGCGCAGGTTGACGCGGGAAGCATCGCCTATGAATGCGAGATTGAAGCGGGAGATGTGCTGCTGTCAATCAATGGGCATGCTCTCAGAGATTATATTGATTATATTTATGAGCTTGCCGAAGAAGATATTTTGCTTGTTGTGCAAAAAAAAGACGGTACAATTGACGAGATAGATATTGAAAAAGAACCATATGAAGGTTTAGGCGTTGCCTTTGAAAATGATGGGTTCGGACGCAGCATTACGTGCAGAAATAAATGCGTGTTTTGTTTTGTGGATCAGCTGCCGTTGGGTTTGCGCAAAACGCTTTATGTGAAAGATGACGATTGGCGTATGTCGTTTTTGATGGGAAGCTATGTGACGCTCACAAATCTCAGCGAGGCGGAAGCAGAGCGTATTATAGAACAGCAAATATCACCGTTATATATTTCTGTGCACGCTTGTGATGATGTGCTGCGAAACAAGCTTTTTGGCAATAAAAATGCCGCAAAGGCATTTGAGTATATTAAGCGTTTTGCAAAAAGCGGAATACGGATGCACACACAGATAGTTATGTGTGAGGGGCTAAACGACGGCGCGGTATTGGAAAACACGGTAAAAAGGTTGTATGAGCTTTATCCTGAGGTGCAGTCGGTGGCGGTTGTTCCTGCCGGGCTTACAAAACACAGGGAACATTTGCCTGAACTTGCGCCGGTGAGTAAAAAAACGGCAAATGAAACGGTGTGCACGACGAAAAGGCTGCAAAAAGAGTTTTTAAAAGATAACGGGCAAACGCGTTTTGTGTTTGCTTCTGATGAAATGTATATTCGCGCTGATGAAAAGCTGCCGTCATATGAGGAATATGAAGATTTTGTGCAGATTGAAAACGGTGTGGGATTGGTGGAAATGTTCCTTTTTGATGCGCGTGAGGCACTTGAGGATATTGTCGGCGGGACTGTGCGCTACAGTAAAATCGGATTTATAACGGGTGCGGATTTTTATCCGTATTTGAAAGAATTGGCGCAGAAAATAGAAGCAGCGTTGAATATAAGTATAAATGTTTATTGCGTAAAGAACGATTTTTTTGGAGAAACGATTACAGTTACAGGACTTTTGACAGGCGCAGACATAGTGCGGCAGGTAAAACCAAACGGCGAGGAGGCAATGTTTTTGAGCCGCTGTTGTTTTAAAGAAAATGAAGAAATAATGCTGGATAATCTTTCAATTGATGAAATAGGGAAGGCGTTGCGGGTTCCGTGTTATAAAGTGGACGGCGGCGGGTATGAATTGATACAAATGCTGCTACAGGAATGAGGAAAAATGTATGGCAAAACCATTGGTTGCAATAGTAGGACGCCCAAATGTAGGGAAATCGACTTTTTTTAATCGCATAACCGGAACAAAGCTTGCGATTATTGAAGATACACCGGGTGTGACTCGTGATCGCATTTATGCGGATGCCGAATGGCTTACGCATGAGTTTACCTTGATTGACACAGGCGGGGTAGACCTTGATACAGATGATGTGCTGTTAAAGCAAATGCGTGCGCAAGCAGAGCTTGCAATCGAAGCTGCACAGCTTATTTTATTTATGGTTGATGGAAAAACGGGCATTACATCAGAGGATTATGAAGTCGCGAAATTACTGCGAAAATCGGGGAAGCCCGTCATAGTAGTGGTGAATAAAACAGATACTAAAACTGATGAACAGAACCTTTTTGATTTTTATGAGCTTGGAATAGGAGAGGTGGTAGGCATTTCTTCTGCGCAGGGGCTCGGAATAGGCGACCTTTTAGATGTGGTAATCAGTGAACTGGGCGAATATGAAAATGGTGACGCAGAGGATGACACGCTTAAAATTGCGCTTGTGGGCAAGCCTAATGTCGGAAAATCATCACTTACTAACAAAATTCTCGGATATGAACGTGCAATTGTGAGTGATATTCCGGGTACAACTCGGGATGCGATAGATTCTGTGTTTGAACGTGATGGGGTGCGCTACACAATTATAGACACGGCAGGTATGCGCAAAAAAGGCCGTATTGACGATAAGTCTATCGAGCGTTACAGCGTTATACGTTCTCTTGGTGCTATTCGCCGTGCGGATGTTGCGGTGGTGATGATTGATGCGGTAGAGGGCATAACCGAGCAGGATGTAAAGGTGGCGGGGTATGTGGATTATGAAGGAAAGCCTTGCGTAATTGCGGTTAATAAGTGGGACGCGGTAGAAAAAGACACATTTACAATTGAAGAATACAACAAAAAAATTACGGCGGATCTTGCGTTTATGCCATATGCGGGGCGCATTTATATTTCTGCGCAGACGGGGTTGCGTGTAGACAAATTATTCGCAATGCTGCATACTGCATATGATAATAATACGCGTCGTATTCCGACAGGAGTGCTTAATGATTGTTTGCAGGATGCAATAACAGCGGCAGAGCCGCCGTCCACAAACGGAAGAAGGCTCAAAATTTTTTATATGACGCAGGTAAGTGTGCGCCCGCCGACGTTTGTGCTTTTTGTAAATGATATTACGCTTATGCACTTTTCCTACAAGCGATATATTGAAAATTATTTGAGAAAAACATTTGACTTCAGCGGTACGCCGATTAGAATAATAATCAGACAAAGAAATGATGAAAAGGGGGATTAAGCTTTGAAGATTCTATTTTTTGTTTTGTGCGCGGTTATAGCGTATTTATTAGGCTCAATCTCATTTTCATATATATTTACTAAAAAAATCCGCCATGAGGATATTCGCGAAAAAGGCAGCGGAAACGCGGGCACGACCAACGTATTGCGCAATTACGGGTGGGGAATGGGGCTGTTGGTATTCGCGGGGGATGTATTAAAAGGGCTGGTCGCGGTAATTATCGGGTTTTATCTGGCAGGCGATGCGGGGATGTGCCTGGCGGGTGTGTTTGCGATAGTAGGGCATAATTATTCGTGCTTTTTGCATTTCAAAGGCGGAAAAGGAATTGCGGCAACCATAGGTGTGCTGCTCATAATTCAAACAATTCCTACATTGATTATTTTTGCGGCGGCAATAGTGATTGTGATAGCAACTAAGCTGATGAGCGTGGGCTCTATTATCGGGCTTATATTGAGCGCAGTGGCGGCATTTGTGATTGTTCCGTTAAATTTGTATCACGGAATTGCAGTGTTGTTAATTGCATTGCTCGGAATATGGGGACACAGAGAGAACATTGTGCGCTTAATACACGGAAACGAGCACAAATTGAGTCTTTCAAAAAAGTAAAAAAAGCTTGCATAAATAGCGGTATTATGGTATTCTTAAATAGGTTAATAAATGCTTGGTTAAAGAGTGGGAGTGAAAACCCACTCTTTCGCATTATAGATTATTTTTTTAGGGAGTATATATGTCGAAAAACACACGCGCAATTGCAGAAGAAATTGCCATGCCGATAATTGAATCAATGGGGCTTATGTATGTTGATACGGAATATGCAAAGCAAGGTAAAGATTGGTTACTGACAGTGTACATTGATAAAGACGGCGGTGTGTTAATAGATGATTGCGAAGCGGTAAGCAGGGCGCTTGAGGCAGTTCTGGATGATAAAGACCCAATTGAAGAAAGCTACATTTTATCTGTATCTTCACCGGGGCTTGATCGTCCGCTGAAAAATGAACGCGATTTCAAACGCTGTGTAGGACAAACAATTGATGTGAAGCTTTATCAGCTGTTTGAGGGAACAAAAGAGTATACAGGCACGTTTATCTCATATACACCTGCAAGCATTACGATTGAAACAGATGAAAACGAGATAACTTTTGACTTAAAAGAAACTGCAAAGATTTCTCTGCATTTGGATATATAACAAAGGAGATAAGGTTATGAACACAGAATTTATGGAAGCTTTATCAGATTTAGAGCATGATAAGGGAATTAAAAAAGATATTTTGTTGGAGGCGATTGAAACAGCGCTTATTTCCGCATATAAGCGGCATTTTGGCGCCGATCAAAACGCACGTGTTGAAATAGATGGCGATACCGGAGAAATAAAGGTGTTCGCAATTAAGAATGTTGCGGAAGAAATAACAGATGCCGAAACACAGATTACTGTTGAAGCGGCAAAAGAAATCAACCCAAAATATGAAGCGGGCGATGTGGTGGAAACGGAAGTTACACCACGTGAATTCGGGCGAATTGCGGCACAAACAGCAAAGCAGGTTGTTGTGCAAAGGATACGTGAGGCAGAACGCGGAATTATTTATGACCAGTACGCAGAAAAAGAAAATGAAGTGCTTACGGCGATTGTTCACAGAATTGAGCGTGGCAACATATACGTTGAGATGGGGCGCGCAGAGGGCATTATTCCTGTAAGTGAAACTGTGTATTCCGAACAATATAATATAAATGACCGTTTGAAGGTTTATGTGCTGGAAGTAAAAAAGACGAACAAAGGACCGCAGATTATTGTGTCACGCACACATCCATCACTCATTAAGCGTTTGTTTGAGTTTGAAGTGCCCGAGATTCGGCAAAACATTGTTCAAATTAAGAGCATTGCGCGTGAGGCAGGCGCGCGTACAAAGATTGCCGTGTGGAGCGATGAAAAGGACATTGACCCTGTAGGCGCTTGTGTGGGACATAAAGGTACGCGCATTGAGCGTGTTGTAGACGAACTCGGAGGCGAAAAGATTGATGTTGTTCCTTGGAGCTCAGACCCGATAGAGTTTATTGCAAATGCGTTGCGCCCTGCAAAGGTCGTGATGGTACAAATAAATGAAGATGAAAAAGCGGCAAAGGTTATAGTGCCGGATTATCAGCTTTCGCTGGCTATCGGCAAAGAAGGACAAAATGCGCGTTTGGCGGCAAAGCTGACGGGTTGGAAGATAGACATTAAAAGTCAGTCGCAAACCGAGCAGGAAGTATTCGGCTCGGAGTTTGCTAATGCCGATACGCGTTTAGAGGATGAGTTTGAAACGGTAAGAATGCTTAACGATGAAGAAGCTGTAGAAGATGTGGAAGAAGATGTAATGACAGAGGAAGCGGAAAATGACGCAGAGATTGCGGAACAGACGCCTGCGGTGGAGTAAAAATAATAAACAATGAACAGCTTAGATAAAAAACAGCCGATAAGAATGTGCGCTGCTTGTCGGCATAGAAAACCAAAGCAAGAGTTGATTCGCATTATAAAAACGCCGGACAGCGGTTTTATATTGGACGAGGGCGGAAAAGCGCAGGGGCGCGGAGTGTATCTGTGTGCAGATAAGGCGTGTATAGAAAAAGCAAAGAAGATATTTCCGAAAGTTATGCATTGCACACCGGATGATAACGTATATGAAGCTTTGCTGAGGATAGCGGAAAATAATGGAAAATGAAAGCTTTTTAAGATTTTTAGGTATCGGCGCTCGTGCGGGGAAACTTGTATATGGTGCGCAAGGAGTGGATGGGGCAATCAAAAAGGGTAAAGCGAAGCTGGTAGTAGTGGATGCCGCCGCTTCAGATAACACAAAAAAAGAAGTAAAAGATGCTTGTACTTATTATCATGTAAAGCTGATTGTGCTCAGCGAAGCGGGTACGTTAGGTAAAAGCTTAAATAAACCAAATAACAAAATTATAGGGATAGTGAGTCCGGAATTTGCCAAAAGCGCATTGGACAAATATAACGCTACTTCCGGGGGTGAAATCATTGAGCAAAATTAAAATTTTAGAAACAAATAAATCGCTTTTAGAAAATGCACAGAGTATTTTCAATCGCATTCTGGAATTGCAAACGGAAGCGGATAATCAAATAGGAGATATAAAATCGATTGAATCTAAAATTCTTGATATTGAAAAAGTCAGGAACGAAAAAGTGCGCATTGAAAATGAGAAACAAGCGCGTGCAGAGGAAGCGAAAAAAGCCGCTGAACAACAAACGGCAGAAGCTGTACGTGAAGAAGCTGCACCTATTAAGCCGATTGCAGATGATGCCGCTGTTAAAGTTGAACCTAAAGCTGAAGCTGTAAGTGCGGAAACTGAAGTGCAAAGCGCAGCACCGGCACAGCAGCAAAGTGAAGTAAAATCTACACAAATAGATTCCGACGTGTCGCAAAATGCAAAAGCAGCGCAAAGTGCAACACAAAGTGCAGAACAAAGTGTAACGCAGAACGCCGCACCAAGTACGGCGCAGGGCGCAAGTCAAAGTACAACACAGAGTACCGAACAAAAACCGACACAGGGTTATCAAGGACAAAAACCGAGTCAGGGTTATCAAGGACAAAAACCGACTCAGGGCTATCAAGGCCAAAAACCGAGTCAGGGTTATCAAGGTCAAAAACCGACTCAGGGTTACCAAGGACAAAACCCGACTCAAGGTTACCAAGGACAAAGACCGACCCAAGGTTACCAAGGACAAAGACCGACTCAAGGTTATCAAGGACAAAGACCGACACAGGGTTACCAAGGACAAAGACCGACACAGGGTTACCAAGGGCAAAGACCGACGCAGGGTTATCAAGGACAAAGACCCGGGCAGGGGACAAGCGCACAGGGGAATCAAAGAAACCAACAGCGAACAAATTCAAATTCGCGTGACACAGAGCCGGTGATTTTGGATAAAATAGTGGAGAAACCGATTGCTAAAAAGTTTGTTAATGCAGCGGGGTCTAAACCTAATCAAAGCTTTGATTACAGCAAAAAAAGCAAAAAGCAGCTTGAAGATGAACGTGCTAAAAGACCTAAGATTAAGGAACGTGTGTTCAGCATTGATGATGACGATTTTAGAAAGAACAGACGTTATAAAAATAAAAAACAGCAACCTAAAATGGTTATGGAACCAATAAAAATAGAAAAAGCGATTATTACAGAAGAAACACTTTCGGTAAAGTTGTTTTCTGAAAAAATCGGAAAACCGGTTTCTGAGATTATAAAAAAGCTTTTCTTATTAGGCATGATGTCTACAATCAATTCGCAAATTGATTTTGATACGGCTGCACTTATCGCGGGGGAGTTTGATATAGAGCTTGAACAAAAAATAGCGCAGACGGCAGAGGATATTCTTGTAGAAGACGTTGTGGATACGGACGAACAGCTTGAAAAGCGTCCGCCGATTGTTACGATTATGGGACACGTTGATCACGGCAAGACATCTTTGCTTGATAAAATCAGAGCTGCTAAAGTAACGGAGGGGGAAGCAGGCGGCATAACGCAGCATATCGGTGCTTACCAGACGGAGCTTAACGGGGAGAAGATTACATTTATTGATACACCGGGGCATGAAGCTTTCACGGCAATGCGTGCGCGCGGTGCGCAGGTAACGGATATTGCTGTCATTGTTGTGGCGGCGGATGATGGAATTATGCCGCAGACTGTGGAAGCAATCAACCATGCTAAATCGGCGGAAGTGCCGATTATTGTGGCAGTAAATAAAATTGACCGTCAAAATGCAAATGTGCAGAAAATTATGCAGGAGCTTACGGAACATGATTTGTTGCCGGAGGAATGGGGCGGCGAAACAATTGTTGTGCCGGTGTCCGCTAAGACGGGCGAGGGCATTGACAAGCTTCTTGAGATGATACTTTTGGTCGCTGAGGTGCAGGAA
>JAVXIJ010000002.1:0-53454 GCA_036648415.1 Christensenella sp. | reverse complement strand
GCACCGTAACATTACGGTGTTTTTTATTATTTAGCACTTGTATTTTGATATAATCTTTGATAAAATATAAAACGCACGGTAAATTTAATACCATGGGGGTATAGCTCAGCCGGTAGAGCGCTTGCTTCGCATGTAAGAGGCCAGCGGTTCGAATCCGCTTATCTCCACCAGCGTGACGCCGGACCCAATATCGAAAGATAGGGTTCGGCGTTTTGTTATGTTTGCGCCCTACCGCAAACGCATCTTTTTCAGCAACGTTAATCACAATCATCAAAAAATCGCTAATACAGCGGGTTTTGTTTTATACTTACACGTTTTTTCACACGACACGCAGCTAAATCTTATCTAAGGTCGCCGTAAAAAAATCAAGGCAGTGAATACACCGCCCTGATGAAGTATCGTAATACATATTCAATTTTATTATTTTACATTGCGTCTAAAAATACATCGAGTCCACATACTTTTCCATAAAATATGGATTGCTTCCAAGCTCCACATGTTTTCCCACGGCGCAAATATGCTTCATATCAGCTTCATATTGCGCATTAAACAGTGCCATACTTGCCCCCGCGCCCGCCGCATTGCCGACACTTACAATTTCATTGAAATCGTCTGACAAAAGCCCGATACGCGTTGCGCTGCGCTGATTCATGTAATTTCCAAACCCTCCTGCTATATATACGCGTTTTATATCACTTATACTCATATTTGCTTCTTTCACAAGCGACAATACCCCTGCTGCCACCGCAGCTTTCGCCGTTTGCAGCTCACGAATATCCTTTTGTGTAATAAATACGTTTTCAGCAATAAGTATAATCGGTTCACCCTCTATCTCCCCTACAAACCTGCTGCCCGATTCATCATCTATGCGCCCTGTTTCATCTATTACGCCGATGTCGCACATCAGTGCAATGGCATCAAGCAACCCTGAACCACACAGCCCTTGCGCAACACCGCCACCCACCACAGTTGTTTTAAGCTTGCCTTGCAAGGCTTCCACACTGTTTACAGCCCCATTCACACCCGCCATACCACAGCTTATCTGCGCGCCTTCAAATGCCGGTCCTGCCGCAGTTGACGTACTCAGTATGAAGTCCTTATTGCCGATTGCCACTTCCCCGTTCGTACCTATATCCATAAGCAGACAAATATCCTCCGCAGCTGCAAAGCCTGTAGCCAAAAGCGCCGAGGTTATATCTCCGCCTACAAACGCCGACATACATGGCGTTAAATAGCATTCTGCCTGCGGCAAATCAATTCCAAGCTCTTTAGCCTGTATGTAGCAGCCAAAGGTCGAAAGCGGTTCAAACGGAAGCACACCCATGGAAACGGGGGAAACCTTTGCAAGCAAATGAAGCATAGTAGTATTTCCCGTTATTACACAGCTGTTTATCATATCACGGACAATACCGCTGTCTTGCAGTGCTTCATCCATAAGTGAATTAAGCTCTCTTACAATTGCATCATTCATCTTTTGAAGCCCGTTTTCACTGTCCGTGCAAAATTTAATGCGTGAAATTACATCAAGCCCCAAGGATGCCTGCGCATTTATACGACTTTTTACAGAAAGACATTTCGCATCATCAAAATTATAAAGATACACCACAACTGTGGTTGTACCAATATCTACGGCAAACCCGCAGCCCTTTTTATCCGTTTTAAGCTTCGGCATTACACCCTTTGTTAAGATTTTCATTTCCGCGCGTATATCTTTTGCGTCCGCGTCCTGCTGTAAAAATTTAATGCAATGTTTATGAGGGCATTTCCCAAATAAGCATTCCCCTTTGCATACCAATTCCTTATTCATCCCTACTCCCCCATATATGTAGTGAAAAAAAGGGCTGTCGCACTTGACAGCCCTTCATGTTTCTGATTACTTTACTGACAAATCTTCAATGCTACATCACTTGCAGAGGACGCGTCCGCTGTATAATAATCCGCGCCGATTTTATTTTTAAAGTCTTCTGTAACAGGAGCGCCGCCCACCATTACCTTAATCTTATCTTTTACACCCTTAGCGTTTACTTCATCCACAACTTCTTTCATAACGGTCATGGTAGTTGTGAGAAGCGCCGAGCACGCGATAACCTGTGCGCCCTCCGCAATTGCCGTATCAACGAATTTTTCCGCAGACACATCTACGCCAAGGTCTATTACATCAAGTCCTTTGCTCTCAAGCATAATTTTTACAAGGTTCTTGCCAATGTCATGCAAATCACCTTTAACAGTGCCGAGTACAACCTTGCCCTTTGACTGCACCTTTTCAGAAGCAAGTGCAACCGCCAGAGAGTCTATTCCCGCTTGCATCGCACGTGCCGCAATCAAAACCTCCGGTACATAAACCTGATTGTTTTTGAATTTGTCACCAATGATAGACATCCCCACTAACAGTCCATCCTGCAACAAATCCTGTGCGTTGGTACCTTTTTCAAGTTCTGCTGTAATAATTTCTTTTACATTTTTTGCTCTTCCCTGTTGTACCAACATACTCAAATCTTCATAAACGCTCATCTTTAAAAATCCTCCCCAAATTTGCCCGAAAGCATGTTTTATTTTAGAAATATATCTTATTATTATCATACCGCGATTATTATATCATTTATTGTACTATTTTCTCTTTTTTATGCACTTTACAAGCGTTTAACGGTAAAAACATTTTAATGATTCATTATTTATTCATATTTCCTTCATGCACATTTCATATTTAAATATTATCATTGATTCATACAATAAATTTACCAACAACGACTTTTCATAAATCTTCTTTCTCTTAAGAGCCGCAAGGCTCTTGGAATAAAAATCGCTGTAAAGGCGTTAACATATGATGCTTCCAAGAAAAAAATCTGCTGAAATTACTCAGCAGATTTTTTTCTTCTTTTATATCCTGATAAACGTAATGAATTCAGCACCACACACACTGAAGAAAATGCCATTGCAAGCCCCGCGAACATCGGCGTCAAAAGCGGCCCTCCAAAGGCATACCACACACCTGCGGCAAGCGGGATACCTATTATATTATAGATAAACGCCCAAAATAAATTCTGCTTTATTGTGCGCATAATACGTTTAGCAAGCAATATACTCCTTGCTATACTTTCCGTATTGTCGCGCATGAGTATAATCCCTGACGAATCCGCCGCAACATCCGTTCCGCCAAATACAGAAATGCCGACATCCGCAGTTGCAAGCGCGGGCGCATCATTTATCCCATCTCCTGCAAATGCCGTAACAACGCCTGTAGCTTTAACTTTGTTCACTTCGTTTGCTTTATCCTCCGGCAATACCCCCGCAATATAGTTCGTAATGCCCGCCTGCTGTGCAATCACTTGTGCCGCTTCGGCGTTATCCCCTGTAATCATCACGGCAGCTATTCCGGCATTTTTTAACAGCTCAATCGTATAAAAAGCGTCTGACTTAATTTCATCACCTAATGCGATAACCCCCAAAATCTGACCGTCCAGCGCCACATACACGCGCGTTGTCCCCGGGGTTTTACTGCTTTTGGTAGAAATATCATTCATATCCATAAATTCTTTTGTGCCTATTATGATATGCCCTCGAGCCGTATCTGCTATCACGCCCCGTCCCGCTACATTTTTAACGTGCTCCGGATTTTCAGGCTGAATCTTCATAAAATCCGCATATGAAAGAATTGCCTTGCCTATGGGATGCGTTGCACCATATTCAGCAGTTGCCGCAAAAAATATCAAATCATCATCCTCGCCGTTTTCCGCAACTACATTTTGTACATGAAGTTTTCCTTTTGTAATAGTTCCTGTTTTATCAAACAGTACCGCTCCGACACCACTCGCCGCTTCCACAACATCCCCGCCGCGAAACAATATTCCCAGCTGTGCCCCTCGCCCTGTTCCCACCATGACGGCAATAGGTGTTGCCAGCCCGAGCGCACACGGGCACGCCACCACTAACACAGAAACAAAAATATTCACTACAAAATTTGCATCCTTACCTGCAAACGCCCATATCAATGCGGAAACTACGGCAATAATTGTAACAGCCGGCACAAATACTGCGGAAATTTTATCTGCAAGCCGCGAAATTTTCGCTTTTTTCTGCTGTGCCTGCACCACAAGCTTTACAACTTGAGAAATTGCCGTATCTTTTCCCACGCCTGTGGCCTTTATATGCAAAACTCCATCCGAAACGAGAGTACCGCCCGAAACCTTAGAGTCTTTCTGCTTAAATACCGGCAAACTTTCACCTGTAAGTGTAGATTCGTCTACATCCGCTTGACCGCTGCAAACAAGCCCGTCTACCGGAATGCGCTGCCCCGCACCCACAACCGCTATATCACCTTTTTTTACATCCGACGCCTTAATGCTTTCCTGTTTACCGTTACGCAGTACCACCGCATCGCTTGGTACTAACTCAGCAAGATTTGAAATCGCACTCTTTGCTCTGTTCTTACTGCTTTCTTCAAGATATTTTCCCAACAAAACAAGCGCAACCACTACCGCCGCGCTTTCGTAATAAAGGCTATGTACCGCATGAGCGTTACTTGGAATAAATGCGGTCATCACAATGCTGTAAATAAGTGCGCTGCCCGTCCCGAGCATTACCAAAGTATCCATTGTGGGATGACGCTTTATAAGCGCACGCATTCCGTTTATAAAAAAACTGCGCCCCGCATAAATCACCGGAACAGCAATAATAAGCTGAATAAGCGCATAATTTAACGGATTTATATCAGGTGCAATAAACGGCGGTAACGGCCATCCCCAATGCGCGCCCATTCCGATATACATTACAATCATTCCGCAAACAAGCGCAACCACAAGCTCCCACTTCTTAAACCTGTGTTCATCCTGCGTTACCGTTTGCCCGTCTTTTGCAACCGCTGCCCCAAACCCAATTTTTTCAACTGCGGCAATAAGCTCTTGTTCCTCAACACTTTGCTCCGCAACAACAATTGCGCTGTTTGCCGCTAAATTAACTCCTGCATAGACCACGCCCGTTACCTTAGAAAGTGCCCCCTCCACCGCAGCAGAGCACGCGGCACAATTCATTCCCTTAATATTAAGCATAATCTCTTTTTGCATTACGTTTTTACCTCCCCATGCGGCAAATTAGGATTTATGTGCACAATGACATCATCAATCTCCGAATACGCACCCAAAAGCTCTATCTCAATTTTTTTGGCAATCTCATGACTTTTAATCACAGTCATGTTTTTATCCACCGATATTTTTACCACAAGTATAGATTTTACACCTACAGGCTTTGTATTTAAACTGTCAATATGGTCAACACCGTCAATTTTTAAGATATCCTTTTTATACTCATCCAGCGTGCCCGCATCTACCCCTGCATCCATCAACACGCGCGCCGATTCCACGATAATCATAACACCGCTGTAAACAATCCAGCACGAAATCACTATGCCGATAACGCCATCCATCCACCGCCAGCCAATCAATGTCAGAAAAATCGCCGCAAGCGTTCCCGAAGTTACAAAAACATCATTTCTGTGATCCTGCGCATTTGCCTTTATAAGTACACTGTTATATTTTCTGCTTTTTTTAATGCAATATTTATACAGCAACGCTTTTGACACAATCGTTGTAACTGCCGCACCCACAAGCCACCATGAAAATTCAAGCTCTGCGCCTTGCGTTAAGGATTCAATCGAGCCTGTTATGGTATAAAGCGCCATAACAATCATGGAAAAGCCAATTATAAGCGAAGCAATATACTCCGCCTTTCCATGCCCCCACACGTGCCCCTCATCCTTGGGCTTTGCGGCATAAAGACTCCCCAAAAGTGTAACGGTGGACGCAAACACATCCCCCATGCTGTTAAAGCCATCTGCTATCATTGCCTGACTTCCCGCAGTATAACCCGTTGTAAGCTTTAGCAACAGTAATATAATATTAACCGCGATACCGAGCATCGCAACCTTTTTCCCTGCCGAAAATCGGTTTTCCGTATTCATAGCGCTCCCAATTATTGATAAACACAATTTTTATCTAAAAACTTGCATTCCTTTCATTATAGCGCTTATAAAAAAATTTACAACAAAAAAACCGCTCCAAAGGAACGGTTTTTGTAAAACTTACTTTACTTTCCGCCGCTAAACAAATTCACAAAGAAATCTCCTATACTTTTAAAGAAATCTCCCACGCCCGCAAAGAAACCTTCTATACCCTGCTTTGCTTGAAACAAATTCAAGAATGTATCGGGGTCAATATTAAGCTCATTGAATTTCTTTATCAGCCCTAAAATCTGCTGTACTTGATCCTCTGTAAGCGTTGCATTATACTTAGTTGCCGTATCTTTAATCAACTGAACAATTTGCTCGTCGGTCATGCTCTTTGTTTCCTTGAGCTTGCCCTTAAGGTCGTTGATAATATCAGAGGATACGTCTCCGAGTGCATCTTGAAGCTCACCTGTCACAACAAGCTCTTCCATTGCTGTACTCTTTGCCGCTTCATCCAAAGTTTTTCCCGTCATATCTTCATACGCTTTATAGATACCGGCAAGTGCGCCTGTCCCCGAAACCGGCTTGTATGCAGAAATTTTCACCTTTGCATCCTTAATTCCTGCCGTTGCAAGCGCTGATTTATACATTTTTTCTGTAACCCAATTTATATTGTTGATTTTAAGCTCAAGCTTTCCGCCGTCATTTGGCTCAATATATACGCACGAAAGCGCGACATGTCCAATTTTTCCATCAGGAACCAATCCCTCAAGATAATGCCGCTCTTCATCATTTGTTACCTGAAGCTCCTCAACATCACCGCGATTGATTTTAAAGTTTTTGTATACATCTCCTATTTGATTTTCTGTATTATCCGCCCCTATTACCACACGTGCCGCTTGCGGCGCCGCTAAAGCCGGCACGGCAAAAGAAATCACAAGCACTAAAGTCAAAACAACTGCTATTATTTTTTTTAACATATTAGTAGCTACCTTTCATGATTTAATATATATGAATTATAGCACGTCAAATTTTAAAATTCAATTTGAACGCTCAATCTTTATATAATGTTAATAGTTTGTTAAGAAGTGACTATTTAGTCTATTTTACGCTTTTTTTGAAAAAGTAGTTGATTTTTGGCGCAAATCTGCTAAAATATTAGAAGTCGGCATGTTTTAGTGCCAACGTGGCTCAGCTGGTAGAGCAGCGCATTCGTAATGCGCAGGTCAGCGGTTCGAATCCGCTCGTTGGCTCCACTACGGGGTGTAGCGCAGCTTGGTAGCGCGCTTCGTTCGGGACGAAGAGGGCGCAAGTTCAAATCTTGTCACCCCGACCAAAGATAAAAACCGCTTAACAGCGGTTTTTTCTTTTATACAGCCTATTTAAAGGGTTTCGCAAGTGCATTAAATTGATAAAATATGCAACGCAATGCAGCCAAAATGCAACATCTTTCAATTAAATGCAACACAAAATGCAACACGATTTTTTCAAAAAAAGAAGATACCCCCGTAGTTGTATCTTCACAAAAACAATCCTTTTTTGTGCAAAACTCGTATTAAAACATCTATTTTCTGAAATACTGATAATATGTACATTTAATATTACCGTTATAAAGCTTTCTGCGTTTATCTGCCAACGCTCCATACTTTTTCTCGAATTGATCATCCGCCGTTATAACAAAAACCAACGTATCATCAAGCCTATAGAATGTTTCACCCATCGCAGCATAAAGCTCCGCGACCTCACGTTCCTCGCCCATGCGCATTGCATACGGCGGATTGGTGATGATGGACGCCGGGCGCGTCGGCTGTTCAAGCTTTCGCACATCTCTTTGTGCAAAACTTATATACTGCGCAACGTCCATATTATGCGCGTGCTCTTTTGCAAGTTCCAACACTTTTCTATCCGTATCGCTCGCAAATATACCCATTGCAGGTGTTTTAACAAGACTTTTTGCATAATCCTTCATTTCTGCAAACGCCTTGCGAAATTCATTTCCATAGCCCTGCGCATCAAACCTGCGCTTGATTCCCGGCGCCATCCCTGCCGCCAGCATTGCCGCCTCAATCGCGATAGTTCCGCTGCCGCACAACGGGTCATAAAAATCACGCTTACGCCATTTTGAAATCAATATAAGCGCTGCCGCAAGCGTTTCTTTTAAAGGCGCCTGCGCATTTTTAAGGCGATAACCTCTGCGGTTTAGCCCTGCGCCGCTCGTATTAAGCGCAATAGTAACATTATCCTTTAATATATTCGCATAAATATTAAACATACTGCCGTTTTCGGTGAATCGCTCCTGCGGATAAACCCTCTGCATAGCCTTAATCACAGCCCTTTTGGTAATTGCCTGCACATCCGACACACTTCCAAGTGTGGAACGCACTGCGTTTCCGTCAACGGGGATACGTGCATCTGACGGCACAATATCTCCAAACGGTATTGACGCCACGCCCTCAAATAATTCATCAAAAGAATAGGCATGAAATTCCTTTAATACAATATATACTCTGTCTGCCGTGCGCAGAAAAATATTCGCTTTTGCGATTCCGCACTCATCGGCATTAAAGTAAACGCGAGCATCAAGAGCGTCTACCCCATCAAATCCAAGTTCCTTGAGCTCTGTTGCTAAAATTCCCTCTACACCAAACGCACATGACGCATAACACCTGTAATTCAAATTTGTTGTCCTCCGATTTTATTCATTACCAAGCCGTTTATTACAAGCTTAAACGTACAATTTAAAAATTTCGCGCTTTGCTCACACATTTTCATTCGCTGCAAATAAATATCAAGAAACTCCATGGGTGTCGCGTAATCCTTCATCTTAAGTTCAAACGTTATTTGATTTTTTTCCTGTGAAACGCGCACATCCGTTTCATATATAGACAAATTTACACGGTCGTGAATATCATCCATATCCTTATGCTTAACACGTTTTTTATACGCATCCACCTTATCTGCAATTATAAGTGCCGCCGAAATATCACTTAACGGCAAGCCTGTTTCCTCATCGTGTGACCCCACTGCCGAGCAAATATCGCATACATCCTGCAAATCCATACCGATTTTTTGAAATTCATCAAATAAAATCACTGCCCCCGTAAGCGGGTGCATTTTTCTGTTAATCATATTGCCTACATCATGCGTCCACCCTGCAATGCGCGCAAGCTCTGCACGCTCAACAGGGTATCCGAGCTTTTCGAGTATCTCGCCCGCTATCTTGCTGACATATCCGACGTGACGCGGTCCGTGGTCTGTATATCCCAATATTTCCAGACACGCATTTGCCTGCTCTACCAATATTCTTATTCGTGGATTTTGCTTAATTTCTTCTATTGAAGTCTTTGCCATTATATCCCCTTTTCATTTCCGATTGTATTTATAATTTCCATTGCAATTGACGAAAGTATATTGACATCTGCATCAAAAATTATTGCGATTTTCTTTGGCTCCGCAGTAATATCGCTCAAATACAGTGCCGCAAATGTTACGCCCGCGGCAAGCTCTTTATACTTAGACAAATAAACATTCCCATTTCCATGCTCTGTATATTCCTGCAAAATACTTACTGCTTTTCCTGCCAACTGTTCGGAATAATTTTCGCTTACCACGCTTACAAGCAAATCAAACAGCTTATCAAAACGCTCAACATCCGTTTCTTCAATATTATCGAGCATTCCAACCTTTACCTCTACTACACCTTCGTTAAAATAGGCAACATACGGTTCTTTGGCATTCATACACTTTAGCGACACAAAAACTTCGTTTTTTATAGCATCCGGCTGATTGCGCCGCAAAATATATCGTCTGAAAATTCGCTCTGCCTGCGCATCTGCAAAACCGCCTATAATTTCCACCGCCGCGTGTTTAATAAATGTATCTCCGTATTCCAGCCCCCATACCAAAACATCCTTCAATTTTTTATCCGTTTTCCAGCGCTGCTTAAATTCATCCTGCGGAAGTTTTATGCAATCATTTAAGTATTGTATTCTCGCCTTTGCTTCTTTAGGCGGCACTTGAAAAACATAGCCAAGCTCTGTATGCTGCTGCTTTTTATCCATCACATCTTTTACATATTTTAAATAGTATGCCGCTATGCTGTCATTTGGTTCTAATCTCAAAATATCAGACAAATAATTGACCGCCTCTGCGTATCGTTTAATATTAAAATCTGCCATTGCCGCACAAAACAAAACCTTTTCATCATACGGCGATGTTGCCAAAATATTAGTCAAATAACGCAACGCATCCTCATGCTCGCCCATTTCACAATAAGTAATTGCTATCTTATAAAAATCATCCTGCGTATTAGTCGGTTGCTTTACGGCTTTTGCCACATACTTACGCGCAGCGATTGGGTCTTGTTTATGAAGAAACATAGCCATATTACAATTTGCATGAATATTATCAGGGTCGACTGCAAGTGCCTTTTTTGCCGCTTCAATCGCTTTATCTGTTTTTTTCATGCAATAATAAGAAAGCGCGAGATTATTTTTCGCAAACAGCATATCTTTACTATCATGGATTTTTTCGAGCACCTCTGCCGCCTTTTGGTATTCACAGCTATCAAGGTATTGCTTACCCTGCTGTGCCAGTTCCTGCTGCTCAATGTTGCTCACATCCTCAAGAACATATTCATCCTCGTCCTCATCGTCACAAAAAAGCGCTAAAAATTCTTCCACATCATCACAAAATTCGCCGTCAGGTTCAACCGCAAGGTACTTTTCAAAGCTTTCCTCCGCTTTATCAACATCTCCCATGCCGATAAAATTACAGCCCATGCCAAAATAGCACTCTCCGCACACATTCTTTGTCTTGAGCAAAATTTCAAATAAAATACTGTTTGATTCTTCATATTTAGAAAGCTCTGTGAGTATTTCCGCCTGCTTCATCATATAGCCCATATTCTTAGGCTCTTTTTCCACTGCCTTGCGCACCATAGAAAGCGCGCCCAAATAGTTCATGCCGTCCATCATACTAAGCGCTGCGCGAAAATAAAAACTCGCCGGACGTTCAAACTCTACAATTTTCAAATTCTGTTTTTCCATTTTTTATTCCTTTGTTGCCATTTCCAGCAATTTTTCAAGCTCAACCGCTGAAAACCAATATTTAGTTTCGCAAAATCTACATATAATTTCGGCACCGCCGTCTTTTTTAATCATATCCTCAATCTCATGCTTTCCTAAAGAAAGCACCACCTGCTCCAGACGTTCCTTAGAGCAATCGCATTTCCACATTGGCTGCTGTTCCTCTAATATATCAAGCTTCATCCCGTCAAAAATCTGTTTCAGCGCACCGCACGCGCCCTCTTGCAACATATAAATCGCGAAATTAACGATATTTCCTGCACGTTTTTCAATTTCGCATAAGGTTTCCTCACTGCACCCCGGTAGTGGGCGCACAATAACACCGCCTGCATTTACTATGCTCATATCTGTTTCCAGCCATGTGTTTACATACACAATAGACGGCTGCTGCTCTGATATTAAAAAATAATTTGCTATATCTTCTCCTATTTCACCCGAAACCATACGCGTTTTGCCGACATACGGCTCACGCAAGCCAAGGTCTTTTATAACCGTTACAAATCCATCACTGCCCACCGACCCTGCTATATCAAGTGCACCTTTTTCATTCGCCGCAATATTCACCATCGGGTTTGCAACATAGCCTTTCATATTAAGTTCTGCATCTCCCACAGCCATTATTGTTCCGGCGGGGCCACCGCCGTTAAGCATTAAAGTAATTCTATCACGCTTGTTCTTCAGCATGGAAGCCATCATCGTTGTTGCCGCAAGCGTACGTCCAAAAGCTATTGTTGCCGCCGGCATGGTGCCATGAATCTTCCTTGCCGTTTCCGTCATTTCACTGATGTTACACGCACACACCGTGGCTTCATCATTTAGCATAGCCTTTATTAAAACATCACCCATTGATTTTTTCTCCTCTTATTGCCATGAACTGTATGCGTTCATCCTTTTCGCACGGTGGCTTAGTTGTCCCAAATCCATACGCAGTAATTTCCGAAAATCCCGCCTTTTTAAGCGCAATTTCAATTTCACTTTGTTCCCACGCTCTTTGCAAATGTATTTCATCATAACGTTCATACAAACCGTTTTTTGCAACAAACAGCGTTAATTCCATCTTTACAATACTGCTTTGTTCATCAAAGCTGTTTTGCCAGAAATACGTTTCATTTTCCCCGTCATCATAATAAAACTCATTGCCCAAGATATGCCGCAATTTATATGCTGAGCTTATATCAAACAAGAAAACCCCTTGATTGTCAAGATTTTTATACGCATTTTCAAAAAATCGCTGTAAATCTTCCGCTTGCAGTAAATAGTTTACACCGTCACAAGCACACACTGCGGCTCGCACCGATTTATTTAACCTAAAATCCTGCATATCGTTACACGCATAATTCACCTGCAAAGCACTTTTACGCGTTTTTTCCTGCGCACAAAACAACATTTCCTCTGAAGCATCCATTGCCGTCACGTGATAGCCCTCACGCGCAAGCGGCAGCGTAATATTCCCCGTTCCGCACGCATATTCAAGCACTGCTGCACCATGCTCCACCGCATTTTGATGCAAAAGTTTTATTATGTAATCCGCCCACACCTCATACGAAACATCATACATAAGTTTATCATATATACGCGCCAACACGCTGTATTGTTCATTCAAAATCAGTCACCCTCAAGAAATATTCTACACCGTTTAACAGCACCTGTTCGTTAAAGTTAAATCTGCTTGAATGCAGCGGTTCTGCATCTGTTGTTTCTGCAATTCCTACAAATGCATACACACCCTTAACCGCACGTTGGAAATTAGAAAAATCTTCTGAAATCATGACCGGCTCCACCTGCACAAACTCATCACGCGAAAATTTTTCTTTGACCTTTTCATATAGCTTTTCATCATTTACTACCGCCGGATACGTCATGGTTTCTGCATATTCACTTTGAACACCATACATGATGTCAATCCCCTCAAGCATCTCTGCAAGACGGCGCTTGATTATTGCCGTAACCTTCGGCTCAAACGTTCTGATTGTACCCTCCAGCGTGACTTTTTCACAAATCACGTTGCGCGTTTCCCCGCCGCTAATCTTACCGATAGTAATTACGCCCGTTTTGTATGGGTCAACGTTGCGTGAAATTATACTTTGCACACCCATTATAAGCTGTGCCGCAGCTACAAGCGCATCCCGACCGTCCTGCGGTTTTGCGCCGTGACTTCCCCGACCCTTAACGGTAATATTCAAATCACACATATCCGCCATAAGCGGGCCCGCCTTTGTGCCCACTAATCCCGCTTTTAAATACGGCCACAAATGTATCCCGTATATTTCATCCACATTTGGATTCTTAAGTGCGCCCGCCTCTATCATCGGCAATGCACCGCCTGTGGTTTCCTCCGCAGGCTGAAATAAAAAAACATAATTGTTTTTTAATCTATCCCGTGCGCCGCTTATTATCTTTGCGCAAATAAGTGCAGCCGCCATATGCCCATCATGCCCGCACGCGTGCATCATATTATCCTGCTGTGAACGAAAAGATATATCGTTATGCTCTGTTACCGGCAGCCCGTCAATATCTGCGCGAATCGCCACTGTTTTTTGCGGCTTTTTCGCTGAGAAAACCGCCTTTATGCCCGTCCCTGCAACATTTTCAAGCAAGTCCGGTTTAAGACACTTCAAATAGTCCATTAAATATTCAGATGTATTATATTCCTTAAATGAATACTCCGGAATTTTATGAAGCTCCCTGCGCAGCTTTGTAATTTCGTCAAGATATTGCACTACCTGCTGACGTACACGCATTATTTTGCACTCCTATACATTATAATATTACAATACTAATATATCGTTTTTAACATGGTTTCGCAAGTATTAACTATTTACATAATGATGTGCATGATGTATAATGACAAAAGAACAGACAGAGGAGCGTTAGCGCATTAGTATCATAAAATGACAAGCCTTTCGGCAAGGCGGTCGCATTTTATGTGAAAGGGCACAACGCCGAAGGTCATATATGCCTGCCGTGCATATAGATCTGGGGATGCGATAAATAATCGTATCACTGTCACCGCTACTTATGCGGTGTTGCGCTGCTGCGATCACGCTTTACAACAAAAGGTGTGAATACAACGGCGCAATGTGTGCCGTTATTTTTTTTATAAAAAACGGGAAACCGTTAAAAATATTTTAGTATGCCGCGCCGCGGTAAAGAATAGGAGTTCAAAATGAGAAAGTTTAACGTTGCTGTCGTGGGAGCCACCGGAATGGTAGGCAGAAAATTTCTACAGGTTCTTGCCGAACGCAAGCTCCCGGTAGAAAACTATTACTTATTTGCAAGTGCACGCAGCGCAGGCAAAAAGGTTGAGTTTATGGGGAAAGAATATGTTATCGAGCAACTGACTGAAACATGCTTTGATGGCAAAAACATCGACATTGCCCTATTTTCGGCGGGCGGCAGCACAAGTGAACATTTCGCCCCATGTGCTGTTAAGGCGGGTGTACTTGTAATAGACAATTCAAGCGCATGGCGTATGGACCCTGAGGTCCCGCTTGTTGTTCCCGAAGTAAACGCTGAGGACATCGCAAAAAATCACGGCATCATTGCAAATCCAAACTGCTCAACAATTCAAGCAATGGTTGCCTTAAAGCCGCTTGATGACAAATACAAAATCAAGCGCGTAATTTATTCCACATATCAAGCTGTTTCGGGCGCAGGTATGGGCGGATACAGCGACCTTGAAAACGGTATCAACGGTGATAAGCCCAAAAAATTCCCCTACCCTATCTTTGGAAACTGTCTGCCGCAAATTGATGTGTTTGATGAGGACGACTACACAAAAGAAGAACTTAAAATGGTCAACGAAACGCGCAAAATATTGCACAACGACCAAATGCGCATTACCGCTACCACTGTGCGTGTTCCTGTTTTCCACAGCCATTGTGAATCCATAAATGTGGAATTTGAGAAAGCTTATGATATAAAAGAGCTTAAAGAAACCCTTGCACACTTCCCCGGACTAATCATAATGGACGACGTTAAGCAGGGTGAGAGCAAAGGCATTTACCCCATGCCGTATGAGATTACAGGAAAAGACGAGGTATATGTCGGCCGCATTCGCCGCGACCGTTCGATAGAATCCGGTGTCAATCTATGGGTGGTTGCGGACAACATCAGAAAAGGTGCCGCCACCAACGCTGTACAAATCGCTCAAAAGTGGATGGAAATGCAAGATAATTAAACTTCAGGAGAGTAAATTATGATTTTTAAAGGTTCCGGCGTCGCATTAGCGACACCCTTTACTGAAAACGGAGTTGCGTTTGACACACTCGAGCAGCTCGTTGAATTTCAAATTACGAATGGTACAAACGCCCTTATCGCGTGTGGCACTACGGGTGAGCCCGCCACTATGACAGACGAGGAGCAGCGCTCTGTAATCGACTGTGTGGTGAAAACTGCTGCGCACCGCGTGAGCGTCGTTGCAGGAGTGGGCGGCAACAATACCGCACATGTGATTTCATGTGCAACGGCTGCACAGCGTTTGGGCGCTGATGCGCTCCTTGCAGTCACGCCATATTATAACAAATGCACAAATGCCGGTCTTATAGCGCATTTTACCGCGCTTGCAGACTCTACAGATTTACCTGTCATACTTTACAACGTGCCCTCAAGAACCGGCGTCAACATCTGCCCTTCTGTCTATGAAAGCCTTTGTCGCCACAAAAACATTGCAGGCATAAAGGAAGCAAGCGGAAATATTTCGCAGGTAGCGGAGGTTGCTCACCTTACACGCGAAAACGCGGCATTGTACAGCGGAAATGATGATCAAGTTGTTCCCATACTGTCGCTTGGCGGCAGCGGTGTAATTTCTGTGCTTGCCAACATTATGCCTAAGTATGTAAATAATATGGTTATGAATTATTTCAACGGCAAAATTGAAGAAGCGCGCGATATGCAGCTTAAAATCATTCCAATGATAAACGCACTGTTCAGTGAAGTGAATCCCATTCCTATCAAAACGGCAATGCGCGTAATGGGCTTCAAAATGGGTCCGCTGCGTTTACCGCTGACGGAGATGAATGACAAAAATTATGAAAACCTATTGGTACAAATGCGCCAATTTGGGCTATGTGACTAAGAAAGGTATTCAAAATGATAAAAGTATTGATAAGCGGCGCTAACGGCAAAATGGGACAGTTTGTTGCTGAGTGTATTTCTCAAGCGCCTGACATGGTAGTTGTTGCAGGTGTAGACAAAATGCCCGATGCACGCGCGAACGCCTTTCCTGTTTATGCGGATATGCAGCATGTAATCGAATCGGCAGACGTTATCATTGATTTTTCGCGTCCTGATGCGTTAAAAGCTTTACTGGATTATGCGCAAAGCAAAAACATTCCCGCTGTACTCTGCACCACCGGCTATGCTGCTAACGAAAAAATGATGATTGTTAAATATTCAGGACACATCCCTGTATTTTTCTCTGCAAATATGTCACTCGGCGTCAATTTGCAAATGGAATTATGCAAAACTGCCTCTGAATTTTTAGGCGATAAGTTCGACATTGAAATAATCGAAAAACATCACAATCAAAAGGTTGATGCGCCGAGCGGCACTGCACTTGCCATTGCCGACAGCATCAACGAAGTTTTTTCGGGTGAAAAAGAATATATATACGGACGCACACCCAACACCCATGCCAAACGCGAAAATAAAGAAATCGGCATTCATGCGGTGCGCGGCGGAACTGTTGTGGGCGAGCATGATGTGCTGTTTTTAGGCAATGACGAGGTTATTGAAATACATCATCGTGCCCTATCTCGTCAAGTTTTTGCAGAGGGCGCTGTCAGAGCTGCTAAATTTATGGTTGGACGCTCAACAGGCTTATATTCAATGCAAGACATTATCTCCGGCAAAAAAATTGTCAGCAGCATATATGCTAAGGAAGAAAAAGATGTTATTGTAACGCTTATCAATGTTCCGCACGATCCCGCTTATATCGCCGATATATTTGACTCTGTTGCCAAAAACAACGTGAATATCGACACAATAAGCCAAGCTTATCCTCAAGATAACACTGTTGATATTGCCTTTTCTATTTCAGACGGTGATATGCTTTCGACTAAAGCCGCACTTGACAGCATAAGCGGACTTCAATACGTTTGTACCTCCGATATAACACAGCTCACCATTGAAGGTGATGGTATGGCACGGCAATATGGCGTTGTTTCAAAGCTGTTTTCCGCATTATCCGCAGAAAACATCAAAACATACATTGTAACAAATTCTCAGACAGGAATCTCCTTTTGCATAAACAGCACGGATACCACAAAGGCTATCAGGGCTGTTGCGCAAACATTCGAACTATAATAATTGAGGTAGCTAAATTGAAAAAATATGATGTAGCAATCATCGGGGGCGGTATCAGCGGCATTATGTGCGCGTATCGCCTGACCGAAACTAACCCTGCCCTTTCTGTTGTTTTATTAGAAAAAGGACATCCTATAACAAATCGCATCTGCCCTATAATCAAAAAAACGGCTGACCACTGTATTAAATGCGCTTCATGTGCAATAATGGAGGGGATGGCCGGCGCCGGCGCGTTTTCCGATGGTAAATACGTTATTTCTACAGAATACGGCGGCTGGCTCACCGATTTTTTAAAGCCCGAAACGGTAATTGACTATATTGAGCAGGCAGATAAGCTGCTTGTATCTTTTGGGGCAACAACCGAACGTTTTATGCCCGATAACTCACTTAAAGCGGATTGTTTAAAGCATGACCTGCATATGTCGCAAGCGCAATTAAAACACCTCGGAACAGACGAAAACTTCGACACTATGCGCAAAATGATTGAATATGTTGCGCAAAAATGTGATATTCTCACTGATACCGACGTCACTGATGTTGACGCCCATTCTCACACGATTTTTGCTAAATCCAAAACCGAAGCCTTTGAGCTTTCCGCAAAAGATATTATATTTGCGGTGGGACGGGTCGGCAGTCAGTTTTTTGCAAAATGGTGCAAGAAAAACAATGTCGGGCTTACCAATAATCAAGTGGATATAGGTGTGCGTGTAGAGCTTCCATCCAGTGTTTGGGAACATTTCTCGCGCAAAATATACGAGCCGAAAATATGGTTTCGCAGCAAGGCCTACGGCGATACTACTCGTATGTTCTGCTTTAACGAAAAAGGCAACGTTGTCACAGAAAACACAAACGGCGTGCTTACAGTAAACGGACACTCCTACCGTGACAAATCGCGCAAAACAGACAACTCTAATTTTGCGTTGCTTACGACTATTCGCTTTACAGAGCCATTTAAAGAGCCTATTGAATATGCGCGGCACGTTGCGAGCCTTGCAAACCTTATAAGCGGTGACAGTGTTTTGGTGCAGCGCTTTGGCGACTTGCTCAGCGGAAGACGCACAGATGCAAACCGCCTTGCGCAATCCACGACGCGCCCGACGCTTAACGCTGTTCCCGGCGACTTAAGCCTTTGCCTGCCGAAACGTCAGCTTGATAATATCATCGAAACGTTGTATGCGCTTGACAAAATTGCGCCCGGCACAGCGAACTATGACACGCTGCTCTACGGCATTGAGTGCAAATACTATTCCGCGCGTCCGATTTCACATGATTTCGAGCTTGATGGCTTTGAAAATATTTATGCCACCGGTGACGGCGCAGGCTTCACGCGTTCCCTCTCACAGGCTGCGGCAAATGGCTTATATGTAGCAGATAAAATTTTAAAGCAGCACTGAAGGATTATATTTTAATAAATATCATGCAAAAAGGCGACTCATTACTGAGCCGCCTTTTACAATGTTTTCTATTTTATACCTATATCTTTTCTGTATTGCGCCCCGTCAAAGCTAATCTTTTGCACATTCGCATACGCCTTTTCGCGCGCAGCAGCAATGTCCTTGCCTATTGCGGTAACACCCAGCACTCTTCCGCCGTTTGTGACAATTTTTTCATTCTGCGCTTTTGTACCCGCATGAAAAACCATCACATCTTCATCCACGGCATCAAGCCCATCAATAAACTTACCATTCTCATATTTTTGAGGATAACCGCCGGATGCCATTACCACGCACACTGCACTGCCCTCTTTCCAATCAAACACAAGCTTATCAAGCTCGGTATCTATGACCGCATTTATTATATCGTACAAATCAGTGTTAAGAAGCATAAATACAGACTGTGTTTCAGGGTCACCGAGGCGCGCATTATACTCGAGCACCTTTATCCCATTGGGCGTAAGCATCAAACCAAAAAAGATAACTCCTTTAAATTCCCTGCCCTCCGCATTCAGTGCATCCACGGTTTTTTCATAAATCTCTGTTTGCGCCCAATTTTGCATTTCGTGCGTAAACTTAGGAGATGGTGCAAAAGTCCCCATGCCGCCCGTGTTAAGCCCCTCGTCGTTGTCAAACGCCCTTTTATGGTCCTGCGCGGAAATCATAGGTCTTACAGTCTTTCCGTCACAAAACGCAAGCACGGACACCTCAGCGCCCGTCATGAATTCTTCAATTACAACCTGAGCACCCGCTGTCCCGAATTTTTGTTCCAGCATAATATCATTGACGGCAAGCTTAGCCTGTGCAAAATCATCACATATCAGCACACCCTTACCAAGCGCCAAACCATCCGCCTTTACAACAATCGGGTAATTTGCATTTTGTAAATAATCTATTGCCTTGTCTGCATCATCAAAAACTTCAAACTCAGCAGTCGGAATATTATATTTCTTCATCAGCCATTTTGAATATGCTTTTGACCATTCAATTTCCGCCGCAGCTTTAGTCGGTCCAAACGCGCGTATGCCCTCTGCCAAAAGCGCATCCACCATACCGAGCGCAAGCGGATCATCAGGGGCTACGAACACCAAATCCACATTGTTTTCTTTTGCCCATGTCACTACACCGCTGACATCATCGGCTTTTATCGGCACACACGTTGCAATCTGCGCAATCCCGCCGTTGCCCGGCGCGCAATAAAGCTCTAAATTCTGCTTGCTTTGCGCAAGCTTCCATAAAATTGCGTGTTCGCGTCCGCCGCCGCCCACCACCAGTACTTTTTTCATATGTAAACTGCTCCTTAATGTCTGAAATGCCGAATACCCGTAAACACCATCGCAATTCCGTTTTCATCACATTTTTTAATTGAATCATCATCGCGAATAGACCCGCCGGGCTGAATTATCGCTGTAATGCCCGCTTTTGCAGCAGCTTCCACACAATCATCAAACGGGAAAAACGCGTCCGAAGCCATCACCGCTCCTTTTGCTTCCTCACCACTGCGTTCAAGCGCCATTTCAGCCGCCCAAATGCGGTTAGTTTGCCCCGGCCCTATTCCGAGCGTTCCCATGCCTCTTGCAATCGCGATACCGTTTGACTTCACATATTTAACCACTTTAAACGCAAATTCAAGATTTTCCATTTCTTCTTCCGTCGGTTTACGCTTAGTAACCACCTTTAACTCACCATCGAATATTTTAGTGTTAAGGTCTTGAATAAGCATTCCACCCACTACTTTTTTTGCGTCATATGCTGTTTCAGACGCTTTTTCCATAATGTCAGGCAAACGCAGCACACGCAGATTCTTTTTCTGACAAAGAATGTCGAGCGCTTCTTTCGTATATGAAGGCGCAATTACAATTTCTAAAAAAATCTTGCTCATTTGTGTAGCCGTCTTCTCATCAATTTCACGATTTGATGCTACAATTCCACCGAAAATGGAAACAGGATCGCATTCATAAGCTTTAATGTAGGCATCAAAAATCGTTTCCGCACTCCCTACCCCGCACGGGTTAGCGTGCTTTACGCCCACAATCGTCGGCTCGTCAAACTCACGCAGGCAATCAAGCGCACCCGCCGCGTCATTGATATTATTAAACGAAAGTTCTTTTCCGTTTAATTGTTCCGCATGTGCAATGCTACCCTTAACCACGAGCGGTTCTCTGTAAAATGCCGCATTTTGATGCGGATTTTCGCCATAACGCATATCCTGCTGTTTTTCAAACGTAAGCGTAAGCTTATCAGGAATGGCATCTTTATTCGTTTGCTGCCGCAAATAAGCCGCTATCAGAGCATCGTAAGCCGCTGTATTCTCAAAAACCTTTGCGCACAACATAAACTTTGTATCACGTGACACTTCACCGTTTTCTTTAAGTTCGCTTAGCACCGTTTCATAATCTGAGCTATCCACAATGGATGCAACATCCTGCCAATTTTTAGCCGCCGCGCGCAGCATTGTCGGTCCGCCGATGTCAATATTTTCGATAGCATCCGCAAGTGTTACGCCGTCTTTAGCAATAGTTTGTTTAAAAGGATACAAATTTACGGCAACAACATCTATTGTTTCTACACCAAGCTCTTTTAATTGCTTCATATGTTCCGCATTTTCGCGCATTGCAAGAATTCCGGCGTGTATCTTCGGATGCAAGGTTTTTACCCGTCCGTCAAGACATTCCGGAAAACCGGTAATATCCGAAACATTAGTTACAGCTATACCCGCGCTCTCAAGCTCTCGTTGTGTTCCTCCTGTTGAAAGAATCTCAAAACCAAGCTCAACGAGCCCCCTTGCAAAATCAACCACTCCGCTTTTATCAAATACACTCAAAAAAGCTCTTTTTGCCATATCAATATCCTCCCTAAACTATTTAGAAATTTTCACAATTCTGCCTTCTACACTTAATTTACCGTCCGTCATAAGTGCCACTGCTTGTGGAAGCAGCTTATGCTCCAACTCAAGCACACGCGCCGCGAGCACCTCAGGTGTATCGTCCTGCATCACCGGCACTGTTTCCTGCAAAATAATAGGACCTGTATCTGCCTCACTGTCCACAAAATGCACTGTCGCTCCTGAATATTTTACACCATACTCAATCGCAGCTTCATGCACCTTGCTGCCATACATTCCTGTTCCGCAAAAACTCGGAATAAGTGAAGGATGTATATTTATTATTTTATTTGGATACGCCGCCAGCGTTTTTTCGCCAATCATATTTAAGTACCCTGCCAACACAACAAAATCCGCGTGGTGTTTTGTAAGTGTACGCAAAACCGCCGCGTCAAATTTTTCAGGACTGTTAAACTTCTTTTTATCAATAGACTCTACGCGTATTCCCGCATCATGTGCGCGAGTTACCGCATAGATATTAGGTTTACTGACAATTAAGCAACAAATCTCAGCGTGAATTTTACCAAAACGTACCGCGTTTATAAGCGATTGAAAATCTGTACCGCTTCCCGACGCCATTACCGCAAACTTTAACATAACCTTACACACCCACTGCCTTCTGTAATCTCACCAATTGAGAATACTTTCTCCCCCGACGCGCTGAGCGCCTCAGTTGCTGTTATTTCATCCTCAGGCTTTACCACTACAATCATCCCGATACCCATATTAAATGTATTGTATGCGTCATGCTCCGAAAGCTCTGCATCTTCTACCAATTTTTCAAAAACATACGGCATATCCCACGAACCAAGGGTAATTTTTGCATCTGTATTTTTTGGCAAAACGCGCGGTATATTTTCATAAAATCCGCCGCCTGTAATATGTGCAATTCCCTTTACCGAAACCTTTTCAATCAAATTTAAAATTGATTTCACATAAATCTTTGTGGGCGTCAAAAGCATCTCACCCAAGGTTTGCCCTGTTTTTTCGACTTTTATGGAATTCAGCGTGTTATCCATTGCATACAGCTTGCGCACCAAAGAAAACCCGTTTGAATGCACGCCTGTAGAACCGAGCCCGAGAATCTTATCCCCCGCAGCAATCTTCGAGCCGTTGATAATGTCTTTTTTGTTCACCAACCCCACACAAAAACCTGCAAGATCATATTCACCATCCGTATAAAAACCCGGCATTTCAGCAGTTTCACCGCCGATAAGTGCACAACCCGACTGTACACAGCCTTCCGCAATACCACCCACAATATCAGATGCTACACCCGGAATAAGCGCGCCTGTGGCAATATAATCAAGAAAAAACAACGGTCGCGCGCCGTGGCATATAACATCATTCACGCACATCGCCACGCAATCTATTCCCACCGTATCATTTTTTTCCATGGCGAAAGCCGCCTTAAGCTTAGTTCCCACGCCGTCCGTTCCCGAAACCAGCACCTGTCCGTTGCCGATATCATACATACCGCCAAATGTGCCTAAATCTGTAATTACATCTTTATTGAAGGTTTTTTTTACGTGCTCCTTCATCAACTTAACCGCTTCATAACCGCGCTCAACGTCCACACCTGCATCTTTATAAGTAACTGACATATTCTCTCCTAATTTTCTGACTATTCTATCGTCGCCAAGTCGAGTGTTTCTGTTTCCTTTAAAGCCTTCTTAATATCTACCGGATAACGCCCGTTAAAGCAGCCTGCGCAGAAATTACAGCCCGCACCCTCTACCGTCTTTAAAAGGTCCTCTATAGATAAATAGTGAAGTGTATCCGCTCCGATAATTTTTCTTATTTCCTCCACCGAATTTTTAGAACCTATAAGCTGATCATGTGAAGGTGTATCTATTCCGAAAAAGCACGGGCAAACCACAGGCGGTGAGCTAATTAACATATGCACCTCACGCGCACCTGCAAGCCTTAGCATCTCCACAATTTTCCTGCTTGTCGTCCCGCGTACTATGGAATCGTCAATCAAAATAAGCCGCTTTCCATGCACATTGCGCTTCATTGCATTTAGCTTTAGCTTTACTCCGCGTTCACGCAATGCCTGCGATGGCTGAATAAAGGTTCGTCCCACATACCTATTCTTTGCAAGCGCCTTGGCATAAGGAATGCCGCTCTCTGCCGCATACCCCGAAGCCGCAGGCGTTGCCGAATCCGGCACATCACTCACAAGATCGGCATCAATCGGGAATGCCTGCGCAAGTTTTATTCCCATATTTTCACGCGAACGGTATACGCTTATTCCATCAATATCAGAATCCGGTCGCGCAAAATAAACATATTCAAACACACAAAGCGCAGTTTCCATTGATGAGCATGCTTGATAAGACCTTAGCCCGTCTTTGTTAATTACAATGATTTCACCCGGGCGCACATCCCGCACAAACTCCGCGTCTATCGCGTCAAATGCGCATGATTCGGAAGCCACAACATAGCTGTTGTCAAGTTTTCCGAGTGCAAGCGGCCGAATTCCCAATGGGTCACGCACAGCTATGAGCTCATCATGCGTCATTATAACAAGCGCATAAGAACCACGCACCACCTTCATCATTGCCGTAATTGCCTTTAGCATTCCATGTTTTGAATGCCGTGCAATAAGGTTAGCCATAACCTCTGTATCAATATTTGTCTGGAAAATAGTTCCTTCATCTTCCATTTTTTCACGAAGCATAGTGCTGTTTATAAGATTTCCGTTATGTGCCAACGCAAGCTGCCCACCGCGATATGACATTACAAGCGGCTGAGCATTGCCCTCTTTGCTGTCACCCGTTGTGGAATAACGCACATGCCCTATTCCTATGTGCCCACCTAAAAGCGTATCAAGATTATCCTTGAACACCTCAGAGCACAGACCCATTCCTTTATGAAACTTAACGCCTTTTCCGTCAGTTACAGCAATACCGGCACTCTCCTGTCCTCTATGCTGCAACGCATACAGTCCGAGATAGATTGCCTCTGCCGGGTCATAATGATGATCGTCCATATATATTCCGAAAACGCCGCATTCCTCAGACATCACATCATCCTTTGGCTTCCAACGCTCATAATTATAATGACTGTTTGGCTCAATGAGCATATATTTACTCTCCCATCAATCTGCTAAGAATTTCTTGATATGCGTCCTCTACATTGCCAAGATCTTGTCTGAATCTATCTTTATCAAGCTTTTTACCCGTCTTTGAATCCCAAAAGCGGCAAGTATCGGGAGAAATCTCATCCGCAAGGATAATTTTACCATTGCATCTGCCATACTCAAGCTTAAAATCAATCAGTTCTATATCGAACTGTTTCAAATAATCCGTCATGATTTCATTGATCTTAAAAGAATATTCCGCAATTTTTTCCATTTCTTCAGGCGTTGCAAGCCCCATTGCATAAACATGGTAATTGTTTATCATCGGGTCACCGAGTGCATCATCTTTATAGCTGTATTCAAGCACAGTTTGCTTCAGCTTTGTTCCCTCGGGAATGCCTAAACGTTTAGACAGACTGCCCGCCGCAATATTTCTTACAATCACTTCCACAGGCACTATAGAAACGCTTTTTACAATTGTTTCGCGCTCAGAAATTTCTTCCACAAAATGCGTGGGGATACCATGCTTTTCGAGCATTTTAAACATATGATTTGATACCTTATTATTAACTGCGCCCTTGCCGACAATCGTGCCTTTTTTAAGACCGTTAAATGCCGTTGCGTCATCTTTATAATCCACAATTACATAATTCGGATCGTCTGTTTTAAATACTTTTTTTGCCTTGCCTTCATACATCTGTTCAGTCTTTTTCATTTTGACAACTCCCTTTCAAGTTCAGCATCCGCAGCTATAACCTTAAGCTGCATATCTTGTTTAAATTTATATAATAAATCGCTCAATGTATCATATTTTAATGCGAGAATCTGCACTGCTAATAATGCGGCATTTTTTCCGCCGTTGATTGCCATCGTCGCAACAGGAATACCCTCCGGCATCTGCACTGTTGAAAGCAATGAATCAAGCCCATCCATTGTAGATGATTTGATAGGCAAACCAATCACCGGTAATATTGTATGCCCTGCTATAACGCCTGCTAAATGTGCGGCTTTACCTGCCGCGGCAATGATTACTTCCACTCCGTTGTCCTTTGCGTGACTCGCAAAATCCGCCGCCAATTCAGGTGTTCTGTGCGCCGACATAATATGCGCCGCTACTTCAATCCCAAAATCTTTTAATGTGTCAATCGTTGGCTGTAGAACCGGGAGATCGCTTTTCGACCCCATAATTACTGCTACTTTCATTATATAAAAATCTCCTTATTTCTTGCCTTTTAAAAATTAGGTATTTAAGCCGAACAATGCCGGCTTAAATACCCTTTCATCATTTACTTTTAGAGCACTGCCAAAACAATAAAGTTTATTACAAACAAAATTGTTGATACTACAAGAATCGGATGCAATTCTTTTGCTTTTCCGCGCACAATCTTCACGATGCAATAGAATAAGAAGCCTGCCGCGATACCATACGATATACTGTAACAAAGCGCCATAAACACACCCGCAAAAAATGCCGGAACAGCTTCCTCGAAATCTCCCCATTTTATTTCCTTAAACGAGGACATCATCATTATACCAACCGCAATGAGTGCCGGAGCTGTCGCCTGCGCCGGTACAATCCCCATCACCGGAGCTAAAAATACACACGCAAGAAGCGCAATTGCCGTTACAAGACTTGTAAGCCCTGTGCGTCCGCCTGCCGCAATACCCGCCGAACTTTCCACATAAGTCGTCGTATTAGACGTGCCGATCACAGCACCGATAGATGTTGCAATGGCATCTGCAAACAGAGCTTTATCCAGCTTGGACTTGAATCCACTGTCTGTTTCCATTGTCTTCATATCATTCGCACTGAAAATCCCGCTGCGACGACCTGTGCCGATAAATGTACCGATTGTATCAAAGGTATCGGATATGCTAAACGCAAATATCGTCATGAGTACCATCAGTATTTTAGATGAATCGGCAAATAATGACTGCATACCTTGCGGTCCGAATGCCGCGCCAAAGGTTGTTCCTAACTGCTGAAAGGATTCCCCGAGCCCATTCGCAGAAATGGCAGCGGTAGAAAGATCTACAACTCCCATAGGAATACCGATAATTGTTGTTGCGATAATACCAATCAAAATAGCACCTTTTACCTTAGCAACAAGTAAAATTATCGTCAGTACAAGGCCAATGATTGCAAGAATGATAGCCGGCGAATTAAATACCGCCAAAGCCGGAACCGCACCGCCGCTTGACATTACATTTGTGATGCCTGTATATGTAGCATCTGCTGCAAATGCCGAACCATTGATTGAAAGAATTGTTCCCGGATCGGATGCAAATGTAATAAGCCCTGCATTTTTGATACCGATATAGGCAACGAATATACCTATGCCGCCTCCGATAGCGTGCTGCAATGATTCAGGAATGGATTTAATAATTGCTTTTCTGAGCTTGGTAACCGTGATAATAATGTTTACAATACCACATATGAATACCATTGCGAGAGCTTGCTGCCAAGTGAACCCTAACGCGAAGCACACCGTGTAAGTGAAAAACGCATTAAGCCCCATCCCCGGCGCCTGTGCGTACGGCACATTCGCAAACAGTGCCATAACGAGTGTACCAATCGCCGCTGCAAAAATTGTTGCTAAAAATACAGCCTGCGACGGCATTCCTGTTGCTGATAAGATACTCGGGTTTACAAAAATGATATAGGACATTGCAAAGAATGTGGTAAGCCCTGCAATCACTTCTGTTGAAACCTTAGTGCCGTTTTCTTTCAGCTTGAAAAACCTTTCCATATAATACCTCCTACAATTAAAATAATAAGTATAAAACCTATATACTATAATACTAAAATAGCCTTACTTGCGCAACACTATTCCGAACTAAATCGTGGTAATATAAAATAACATTCGTAATATTACGAATGTTATTTTGTCGTGTTAGTTGTTTTACACGTTTATCATACATTTAAACTTTTTCTAAAGTGATAGCCATAGACCGTAAACGTAACAGCCATCGCAAGAACAGCAGGTTTTTTAAACAATGACCAAAAAAACAATTTCCAATAATATACACGTTCTTTAGATATAATCCCCAATATAAAGCTTGCCTTTACAAAAGAAACAATATTGCCGAATGTAATATTTTTACGCGTATGTATCGGTGGCGTATAGCGTTTCAAAAAACCTTTTACACGTTCAAAATAACGCTTAGGCGAATAAATAGTTTCCACTACCTTTTTATATCCTGCGCGCAATTTGTCAATATTCATCCGCGGCACAAAATTTATATCTGTATTTGTTCCTGAAAAATCAGTCGCAAGCCTACCCTCTTTCTTCAATCGCTTATAAAGCTCCGTGCCTTTGGGCGCATTTAACATACCGACCATAGCCGTTACGATACCGCTCTTTTGAATAAAAGATGTCATTCGCTCAAAAATCGTCGCCTTATCACTGTCAAAGCCCAAAATAAAACCGCCCTGAACCTGAATACCCTTTTGCTGTATAATATTCACGCTTTTCTCAAGATCTCTGTTCGTATTTTGTGTTTTGTGGCATTCTGCAAGGCTCTCCTCGCTGACTGTTTCAATCCCTACGAAAACATTATCAAAACCGGCAGCCACCATCAAATTCATCAGTTCATCATCATCTGCCAAATTAACAGAAACTTCCGTGAAAAACTTAAAGGGATAATTTTTTTCTTTCATCCATGCAATTATTACAGGGAGCACTTCTTTTTTAAGCTTATTTCTATTGCCTATAAAATTATCATCCACAAAAAAGACACTGCCCCGCCATCCGCAAGCATAAATTCGTTCAAGCTCATCAATTAACTGTGTTATCGTTTTTGTGCGCGGTTTATGGCCAAACAACGAAACTACATTACAAAATTCACAATTGAACGGACATCCGCGCGAATATTGCAAATTAAGCATTGTATATTTATTAGTTTTAATAAGCTCCCATGCAGGCACAGGCGTTTCTGTAATTTCAGGCCAGCCTATCCATTCATAAAGATGCTTAGGCGTTCCATTCTCTAAATCCGCCAAAAATTGCGGTATACTGAGTTCGCCCTCATACATCAAAATGTGGTCGACATCATCAAATTCCATATGCTCTGCCGTAAACAGCGGCCCGCCGCCTACTGTTTTTATCCCAAGCGCCTTACAGCGCGCAATCACTTCATGCGTTGATTCCTTTTGAATTACCATTGCGCTGATGAATACATAATCTGCCCAGAGAATATCCTTATCCCTGAGCTTCTCTACATTCATGTCCACGAGCTTTTTATCCCACTCCGCCGGCAGCAGCGATGCCACCGTTATAAGCCCTAATGGCGGGAAATTTGCTTTTTTCGATACAAATTTCAAAGCATAACTAAAGCTCCAAAAAGTTTTTGGGGCTTTAGGCGAAACAAAAAGTATATTCAATATTTACACCTGTGGTTGCTTTCACATATTTAAAAGTGGCTATGTAGCCACCATCTATGCGCTTATTATAACAAAGATATGTGAACTATACAAGAACACAAAAAGAGCCGCCTTTTTTGAGGGCAGCCTTTTCGCATTTTATGATTTAATAATCTGTTCTGTTTCTTCTCGGCTTTTTCTTCAAAAATGACGGGATTTCCAAATCTTCATCACCAAACGGCTCTAAATCCCCCATTTGCTTATCACCTGTTGTTTTTAATTCCGACAATTCATCAGACGTTCTGTCCCGACGCGGAACAGATTGTTCGAGCTCTAATGAAATACCGCTGTCAAATTTTAATTTTTCATCTACCTTTTGCTTTTGCACCGTTGTCGGCGCGCCTGTGTTTGCCGGCGCATCAAAGCCCGTTGCAATAACAGTAATGCGCACTTCATCATCAAGCGACGGATCTATGCACACACCGAAAAATACGTCTGCATCCGGATCTGCACCCTCTTGAATAATTTTAGCCGCTTCTTGTATTTCATACATACCCAGCGACGGATCCCCGGTTACATTGAATATAATACCGCGCGCGCCCTCAATAGTTGTATCAAGAAGCGGACTGTTGATAGCCTGCTTTGCCGCCTCCAGAGTTTTATTTTCACCATAGCCGATACCGATGCCCATATGCGCAACGCCTCTTAAGGTCATTACCTTTTTCACATCAGCAAAATCGAGGTTAATGAGCGCAGGCTTTCCGATTAGGTCAATTATCCCTTGAATTCCCTGTCTTAATACATCATCTGCCACACGAAACGCATCAACAAGCGGTGTATCTTTTCCCACTGTGCTAAGCAGCTTATCATTTGGAATTGTAACAATAGTATCTACTACCGATTTCAGTTCTTCAAATCCTGCATCCGCCGCTACTGCACGCGGATGTCCTTCAAACCAAAAAGGTTTGGTGACAAAGCCTACTGTAAGGCTGTTATTCTCTTTTGCAATTTCGGCAATTACAGGTGCCGCGCCCGTTCCGGTGCCCCCGCCGAGCCCGCACGCAACAAACACCAAATCAGAACCCTTTATTACCTGTTCAAGTTCATCTCTGCTTTCCTCAGCCGCTTTTCTGCCTATATCGGGGTCTGCGCCTGAACCGAGTCCTTTGGTAAGCTTTTCGCCGATTTGTATTTTCTGATCAGCCTTTGACAGAAATAATGCTTGCTTATCCGTATTGATTGCAACAAGCTCCGCACCCTTTACGCCAAATTCTATCATTCTGTTGACAGCATTGTTTCCCGCACCGCCAACACCGAAAACGCGAATTTTCGCAAAATTTTCGCTGTTATTATCAAATTCAAGTGACATTTGTTTTCCTCCTTGATATAGACCGATTATTCAAACGGCACATCCTGCGCTTTACCGAAAAAACTTTTCTTTTTAGTCGGTGGCTTGCTTTGGATGTAACCGTCATACGCATATTGCATAAGTGCATACGCCGAATGCATATCCGGCGGTTGCAGCTTTGTATTGGGCACCTTAATAAGTGCCGGACTTCTTCCTGAGGCTGCTCTGAAGAAACTATCAGACCCTTTCATAAAGGCAAGCCCCCCACCCGTAAGATAAATATTTATTTTTCTGCCGATTTTTGCTTCTGCACGCGTAAGATGTTTACATACATAAACAATCAAATGCTCTACACGCGCGTCAATAATTTCTTTCAACAAATCATATGGATATTTTTTCAGCTTGCCCTCTGCATTTTTAGCAAAAAGCTGCGGGATACTGCTATTGTCGCTCAAACCAAAGGTGTACCTTCTTTTTAGCTGCTCTGCGGTTTCCGCTTCCACCTTCATGGCATAAGAAATATCGTTTGTGATATGTCCGCCGCCCATAGGAATGGTGGCAAAATACAAAATCGAGTCTCCGTAAATCAATGAAATATTAGTGCTGTAATAACCGATGTCCACAAGCGCCGCAAAAGAATCACGTTTGTCGGAAGGAAGCAAATAAAGTGCCTCAGCCAGTGGTTCGGGTATGAAATAATCTACACGCACACCCAGATGATTTAGCAAATCCATAACATCTGTAAGGAAAAATTTGTTAGCAAAAGTAAAAGACACGCAACCTCGCAATACTTTTGTCGGTATATTGTATGGCTCTAAATAAATATTTTTGTCATCTAACAAAAACCACGCAGGCCATTCATGTACAAGCGTTAAATCTTCCATAATATCAAAACGCCGCGCCTGCTCGACCAATCTATCTATATCGCGTTCCGCAACTCTTCCCTTTACCGGTACTTGCGCCGTCTTTGTAACAACTTTTATGAACGAACCCGGTATCCCCACATCCGCATTTCTTATTCTGAAGCCCGTCTGTCTTTCGCATGATTCAAGCGCTTGTTCCAAAGCATATACTACATTTTTAGAATCTACCCAATTTGATTTTTTAATGCCCGCATATGGTATTTGAGAGTAACCTAAAACTTCCAGCCCCATACGCTGCTTTTTTTCAGCAACGGTGCAAGAAATCTTCGACGTTCCAAATTCAATAACCGTTTTGAAATCTCTCATTCAAAAACCAACCTTAGCATATAATTTCATGTATATGAAACCATTATGCATATAATATCACATTTATTCAAAAAACAAAACACTTTTGTACAATTTTTGTCATATATACACACTGATTCGCCCGCAATCCGTTCCGCACTTCTGATGTTTATGCGCCTTCATTTAATTGATATGTTGCGGATATTCCCATTGTTACATCCAAAACGCCTGTCATATCACCGCTCGCTGCAAGCTTAGGTATCATTTTTTTGATCATCTTCACCTTATCTGTAATCTTATCTGCCTGTCCGAACTTAATAGTGAGCCCATCATTTGTTATGAGCTTTATATTATTTATATCCGAAAAATCGATGGTAGCCATCACATCTTTAATCTCTTTTTCTTTGAGTGCGGTCATAAGCTCTGTGTAAACTGTCACCTTAAACTCATCCTGTGTTGCAATTTGCTTTCCGATATTAACTGCGTCAATTGCGAGCCCTGTCACAAGCGGATACGTTCCCTGTTGCTTTTCTGTACCCATTTCCATGACATTAGCATTTATATCAAGCAACAAAAACTGATCCGCATAGTTCGTGACTGCTTCCGGAATACGCTCAATAATCTTAACCACTAATGTTTTAGGATACTGTTTTTCTATACTTACTACTTCAAGATGAGGCTCGGCTTCAATTTTCTCTTCAATTTCATCTGTTTTCACAAAAAACATATGCGTTTTTGGCGGCACATCCGCAAGCTTTGCAATATCACCCGTTGAAAATGCAGAATTACCCTCCACACGAATATCCTCTACCTGAAAATAAACATATGTAAAATATCCCGCGCCCGCAAGCAGTAAAATTACCAGTACAATTATAAGTATTGTTTTTCCAATGCCATGTGATTTATGTCTTTCCTTCATGCTTCCTCCATCATGCCCGCTGCTTTGCGGCATTTGTCATCATAATACGCCGTCCTTGTTTTGATATATTCAGCAATATTCCAATCATACTCATAAATATTACAAGTGATGAGCTTCCATAGCTTATAAACGGCAGTGATACCCCTGTCGGAGGCAAGGATGCCGTTACCACCCCCACGTTCACAATCACTTGCAAGCCAATGAGTGTAATGATGCCAGTCGCCAGCATCGTGCCAAAAAGGTCGGGTGCAGTAGCCGCAACCTTAACCCCTCTGTATATCAGCCAAACAAAGAGCGCAAGCAACACTATCGCACCTATAAGCCCTAATTCCTCTGTAATTATCGAAAATATAAAATCCGATTCACCATAAGGCAACCATGACAGCTTCTGTGTACCGTTTCCTATTCCCTGCCCAAAAAGCCCCCCCGAGCCGATTCCCAACAATGATTGAATTACTTGATACCCGTCCCCCGTAGGATTTTGCCACGGATCAAAAAAGGATGTTATGCGATTGACACGATATACTTTACGCAGCATCATAACAATAACGCCTATCGCACCAACGCCGCCCACCGCAGCTAAATGCCATCCCTTTACGCCGCCTACAAAAACCATGATAAATGCGAGCGCACACAACACTATAATCGCAGAATAGTTCGGCTGAAAATACAGCAGCAAACAAATCGGAAGAAGCATAATAAGTGTTGGAGCAATTCCAAACCTAAATGTATCCATCCTGTTGCGATTTATATAAACCGAAGCAGCTATGAATATAATCAGCGCAAATTTTGCAATTTCCGCAGGCTGTATACTTATTCCCAAAATTCTTATCCATCTTGACGAACCATTAAGGTTCACGCCTATGCTCGGAATAAGAACCGCCACAAGAAAAATACCCGCAATCGCCAAAAAAACATACCGAAACTTAAACAGCTTTTTATAATCAAACAACATAAAAAATATCATTGCCGCAAGCCCTATCGCCGCGCCGAAAAGCTGCTTTTTGAAAAGCGCCAATCCGTCATAATTATATGCGGCTGAAGATTGTGCCATATAGTAGCTGGCACTGAAAACCATAATCAGCCCATAAGCAATCAATATCAATGTTACGATGAGCAATGAATAATCAATCGACCCCTTTTGTAAAATATTCTTTTTCTGCATTTTAAAGTCCATTCACAATTTCCTTAAACACGCGCCCTCTTTGTTCAAAATCCTCAAACATATCCCAGCTTGCGCAAGCAGGAGAAAGCAACACATTATCGCCGCCATCTGCTATGCTGTATGCTTTTAACACCGCATCTTCAAAGCTGTTAGCCTTAATGTAATTGTCATAACCACACTCCTGCGCCGCTGCCATAAGCTTTTCCGCCGTATCACCCAATATTACAACCGCCTTTATCATAGGTGTAAACGCGCGATATAGCGGTACAAAATCACTTTGTTTATCATAACCGCCTAATATCAGCACGGTAGGAGTAATCATTGCGCGTATTGCATTTTCTGTTGCATCTGTATTTGTACCCTTTGAATCATTGATAAATGTAACGCCATTCACCGTCCGCACAAACTCTATTCGGTGCTCTACCCCAGCAAAAGTGCGTAATGTGTGCGCGATTACCTCCGCCGATATTCCGTATATGTATGCCAACGCCGTTGCAGCAAGCGCGTTTTCTAAATTATGATGACCCGGAATGCGCACATCTTTAGCAGGCATAATAACCGTTTGCTTTCCGTCTGATTTAAAGCAAATATTACCGTTCTCTATAAACGCTCCGTTTTCCGGCACAATATTAGTGCTGAACCATAAAACTTTAGCGCTTATATTATCCTTGAGATTCCTTACAAGCTCATTATCATAATTAAGCACGCAATAATCCGAGGCTGTTTGATTTTTGAATATTTTTGCTTTCGCCGCAATGTAATTATCCATTGTCTTATAGCGGTTCAGATGATCCTCTGTGATATTTAGTATCGCGCTTTCCTTTGGATGATACTCTGCAATTGTATCAAGCTGAAGCGCTGCTGTTTCGGCAACTACCACATCTCCCGCCTTTATTTCCAAGGCTTCTTTTGTTATCGGCACGCCGATATTGCCAAGCACATGAGTAGTTATGCCGGCGTTTTTAAAAATCTCACCCGTAAGCGCCGTCGTGGTTGTTTTTCCGTTTGTTCCTGTAATCGCAATGAAATCCGTTTTTGCAACATCAAATCCCAATTCAATCTCGGCAATAACAGCTTTATTAAGCTCGTATGCCTTTTTAATAAACGGCAAATCGAGCGGCACACCCGGGCTTAACACAAGAATATCCATTTCAGCAATATGATCCGTTGGATTTTTGCCAAGCATATCATGATACGAAAAATCCTTTAATTCCGCCAACACATTTTCAGGTAAATCAGCTTCATCTTTCGCGTCATATATCGTGACATCCGCCCCTAATTTGCACAGCAGCACAGCCGCAGAAACGCCGCTTCTTGCCATGCCGACCACAAGCACTTTTTTATTTTTATAATCCATTATAACAAGCCTCCGTTATACATTTAAAACGACACAAAAAACAGTACAAAGCACCCGATACACAGCAGTGCCGTTGCAATCATATACCCTGCCACTACCTTGGTTTCACTTGCACCGCCAAGTTCAAAATGGTGATGCAGCGGTGCCATGCGAAATACACGTTTCCCGCGCAGTTTGAATGACCCTACTTGAATGATAACCGATATAGAGGACAGCACGAACATAAATCCCATAATGGGTAAAAACAACTGCATACCCGTCGCAATTCCCATAGCCGTAAGCGCCGCCCCTAAAGCAAACGAGCCTGTATCCCCCATGAAAACCTTTGCCGGATGTGCATTAAAACACAAAAATGCGACGCACGAGCCTGCGACTGCCGCTGTAAACATCGTCATATTAGACATGTCCGCAACAATTTCCCGCCCTGCTGTCATGACTGCTCCAAGCACGCTTAACACAAAAATCAATAAAAATGTTGCTGAATTTATGAGCGTAATTCCTGTGGCAAGCCCATCCAATCCATCTGTTAAATTTACACTGTTCACCATCGCAATCAGCACAAACATTGTAAACGGTATAAAGCCCCAACCCATATTCCACGAATCTCCCGAAACAGGAACAACAACAAAATCAATTTTCAACCAATAATACGCAAGACAAGACACGATCGCCGCCGCTATAATCTGCAACACAATTTTCTGCCATGCCCTAAGCCCAAGCGAACGTTTTTTGAACAACTTTAAGCCATCGTCTAAAAAACCAATAATTGCAAATGAAAGCACCGTTATAACCGCAAACAACGTATATTTAATGTCCCCCGACGAAAAAATAAAACTCGCGGCAATGATGCCAATCATCATCGCAATGCCCCCCATTGTGGGCGTTCCCTCTTTAACCAAATGCGTCTGCGGTCCGTCGTCACGCACGTGCTGCCCCGCCTTAACTTTTTTTAAAAGCGGAATCAAAATTTTAGCTGCTACAAAAGTAATTACAAATGAAATTAAAATCGTAAGCAATAAATTTAACGTGAAATTCATGAACAGTTATACCTCTTTACTCAATTTATTTTTTGCAGGAGCAAGTCGGCTCAATATTTCTTCCACCACAACCTTTTCATCAAAGTTGTGCTTTACGCCCTTTATTTCCTGATAATCCTCATGCCCTTTTCCTGCAAGCAGAATTACATCATCCTTTTTTGCGTTACGCAGTGCATACTCAATGGCTTCCCTGCGATTTTCTATACATCTGTATTTCCCGCCTGTAGTCTTGATGCCCTCTTCTATTTGAGCTATTATTGCAGAGGGTTCTTCAAAACGCGGATTGTCTGATGTTATAATCGTTTCATCCGATCTTTCGCCCGCGATTTTCCCCATAATCGCTCGTTTTGTGGTATCCCTGTTTCCGCCGCATCCAAAAATTGTAACCACACGCGCCGGTGCAAAGTTCTTCACTGTATCAAGAGCATTTTTTAGGCTATCCGGAGTGTGAGCATAGTCTAAAATTATGCTGAAATCCCTGCCGTGCGTATCAAGCGGTTCAAATCTTCCGTCTACCGGCTTCATGCTTTTCAGTCCCTGTTCAATGCAATATATATCAATGCCCGCAGCGCTGCTCGCCACAATCGCACCTAACGCATTATACACTGTAAAGTATCCCGGAATTCCGACCTCTATATGCAGTGTACGCCCATCCACTTCCACAGAAAACTTCGTTTTTTCATGTGTGATTTCAATGTTTTTTGCCGCATATTGTATAGGCTGCAAAACACTGTACTTAATAACCTCGCGTTTTGCCGCACCCATCATATTTGCAGCACTGTCATCATCAATATTTATAATTGAAACCTCTGATTGTTCAAATAGCATACTCTTAGCCGCAATATAATTGTCCCAAGTTTCATGAAAATCCATATGATCCTGCGTCAAATTAGTGAAAATCCCAATGTCAAACTCAATCCCAAACACGCGCCGCAGCACAAGTGAATGAGAGGAAACCTCCATTACTGCCATATCACACTTTGCATCTGCCATTTCCTTTAACAGCCTCTGTAAATCAACTGACTCAGGTGTTGTGCGCTCTGTATGGATGACATCATTGCCAATCATATTATGAATAGTACCTATAATCCCTACTTTAATCCCTGCCTGCTCTGCTATTGCCTTTAACATATATGTAATAGTAGTTTTTCCGTTAGTGCCCGTTACGCCTATCATTTTCATGCGTCTTGCCGGATAATCAAAAAAACGACACGCCGCCATTGCCATTGCTTTTCTGTCGTCTTTCACTACCACCTGCGGTATATCTATCTCTGTTTGTAATTCCGTCACCGCAAGTGCCGCCGCGCCCGCCCGAACAGCATCCGCCGCATATTTATGTCCATCCTCTGCAATGCCCGAAATACAGAAAAAAAGATCGCCTTTGCACACTTTGCGCGAATCATATTTTAAATCAATTATATTCGTTTCTGCATCACCATATATATCGCAATCAATATCGCGAAACAATTCATTTAATCTCATTTCTTGTATCCTCCAAGATTTCAGATTTTATTATACCACAAAATGTTGTATACATCTACTGCGCGGGCGCAATCGGTAGTTTGAAATCAATAACTGCGCTGCTTCCTTTTTCCACTTGAGAGCCCGCCGCCGGTGACTGATTTTGTGCTGTTCCATCCCCTCGTGCAATAAACACAAGCCCTGATGAAATTGCGGTGTCTCTTGCCGTCGTAATATCCATTCCCGCAAAATTCGGAACAACTATCTTGTCCGCCGCTGTCGGCTGCGCTGTTTTTGTTTCCATCGCAAGGCTCACATTGGCGTTCTTGTATATCTCTTCCCCCGCAGCAGGAATTTGGCTTTGCACAATGCCGCTTCCGTCATATATGACCTTGAATCCCGCATTTGCAAGCGTATCGCGCGCTGTCTGCAAATCCATACCCACTACGCTCGGCACGACTGCCTTTTCCTGCGCTTGCATATCTTCGCTCGGCATAACATTCCCATTTTTAAGCGTACCCGTAAGCGCCTGCTGTACATATGGCGCGCATATCGTGCCGCCGTTTTTTGTGGACGTAATACCTGTAGCAGTAATCATCACCATATACTTAGGATGATCTGCCGGTGCATATGCTATATATGTGGCTATTTCTTTATCCTGCACTATCACGCCGTCCTTTTCATATTGCGCGGTGCCGTATGTGCTTCCTGTTGAATAACCCGCAATCTGTATTCCCTTATCAGATTGCGCAATTCCCTCAAGCATTCCTTTTACCTGTATTGCTGTTTCATTAGAAACAGACTGTCCTTTGGGCTGTGGTTCATATGTCTGCACCATATTGCCTTGTGCATCCGATAACCCTATAACCATTTTGGGTGTGTACAGTGTCCCACCGTTTATAATTGAGGCAGCCGCGCTTGCAAGCTGTATCTGTGAAACCTTTATATCTGTCCCCGCGCCCATCATGGCAATATCTGTTTCACGCGCATACCGTTTTTGGGTAACATCCCCGGGAGTATCAGTCGAAAAATCTATACCTGTTTTTTGTCCAAAACCAAAGGCTTTCAGATATTTATAAAAATCATCTTTCTGCATCTGCGCCGCTTGCATTGCGCCGCCTACACTGCAATGGCCTGTCAATGTTTCACCGATATTTTGCATACCGTGTACTGTATTGCAAAAAATGGTTTCCCCCTCAATAGGATATGTTCCTGTACAATTATACTCATTTTCGGCTTTTCCGCTGTCAATTGCCGCCGACGTTGTAAATAGCCCGAAAATATTTCCGGGTTCATATGCCGTTGCCGAAAGTGCATTAACCGAAAGAGCGGCAAGCGCCGCCGCGTCTTCACGCGGCGGTGCATTTAAATCAAATTCCGGAATATTTGCCATAGCAAGTACTTCGCCGTTTGTCACATCCATAACGATTCCTTGTACGCTGTCAGGTGCCTGCGCATCAAAAAGCTCCTTACATGAGGTTTCAAGAAAGCTCTGCGTTATTTCATCAACAGTCAGTACAACATTCTGCCCATCCTGCGGCTCTATTTGCATTTGCCTTTCATTCGGAACACCACTGCCGTCTTTAGCCGTTTCCGCAACCTGCCTGCCGTCCCGTCCCGCAAGTGTAGTATTATATCTGCGCTCTATTCCTGTTTGTCCTTCACCGTCAAGGTTGGTATAACCAATCACCTGTGAGGCAAAATCTTTGTTTGGATAAAAGCGCTTTACATCATCTCGAAATGCCACGCCTTTAAGACCAAGCGCCTCTATCGCATTTGATTCTTCAGTAGATATTTGACGCTTTAGCCAAATTTCTTTTTTATCCGTATTAGTCGCTTTAGCATATACCACTTCACGATCCAGCCCTAATATTTGTGAAAGGTTATCCGCCACCGCTTCAGCATTTTCTTCCTTTGCTATCTTCTCCGGCAACAATACCACTGTATCTGCCGCCGCGCTTTGCGCAAGTATTTGCATATTTCTATCCATTATGGAACCGCGCTTTGCACCCACTTCAGTATCTTTTACCCACTGTGTTTCCGCCTGTGCTTTTAACCAATCGCCTTTCCACAAAGACCAATATCCCACTCTTGCCATGAGTAGGACAATAAACACCATAAATATAACTAATAACCAAAAAAGCCTTTTTCGTGTGGTTACAACATGTGAGGTCGCCAAACTAACAACTCCTTACTTATCTTTGGAACCAACCGCCCACGACCTCCATTATACCCGCAAAGAAGTTCTTTACGCCATCAAGGAAATTTGTGCTGTCAATTTTTTCATTTTGATTTTGTGTAACGTCCGGTTCTTTTTGTTGCACGATTTCCGTACTTGCTTCAGCTTCCGTTTCCGCTGCATCCGATTCTAAATACTGAATTTGCTCATCCTTAGGATAATACATTCCAAGCTCAGATGAAGCCTTTTGCTGTATACCGTTAAGGTCTTCTTTTAAAGCGTTATCCATTTTTACTTTATCAAGCTCATCTGCCAAAACCGCATTTTCCGTTTGAATTTGCGCATTTTTATAGCTTATATCACTAATAGAAGCATAGCGAATCACTATTCCGCAAAGTATCGCAAAAACAAATGCAATCAGCAATATTGTAGAAACAACACCTTTTTTCTTTGAACCCTCATACTCCACTGCAATTGGCTTTATACCATCATATGATGTATTTTCAATCTCGGAAGTGCGTTCATAGTCGCGCGGATTTCTTTTTACCGCTGGCGCATACCCGCCATAGTTTACCGCCGGACGCGGACGTGCATATTCCATGCGCGCATAACGCGCAGTATTTCCACGTTCATTATTATCAAAAGAAGAAGCATATCCATCATATGCAGGCGCAAGCTTTCTGCCTCCGACAACATTTTGTACACCTGATTGACGAATTTGATACCTTTCACCTTGAACTTCACGCGGAGCATCTCTACGTGCCGCAGGTCTTTGCTGCACTGTGTCATATGTCACAGGTCTTCTTTGCTGTGTCGCTGCAGCAGAGGAACGTCGTGTTTCACCTATGCGCCGCGCTGTATTGCTCTTTTGATCCTGCTGTGCCAAACGGCGACGTTCCGCAGCAATTTTTTGCATACGATAAGCTTCCATGTCAGAAACACGGCCCATATCTGCGCGTTGCGGTTCTACACGCGGCAATTGTATTCTTTCATAATTACTATGTGCTCTTTGTGGTATCGCATTCATAGGTCTGCTCCTCTCGCTATCTTTTCTCTGCCACTCGCAATTTTGCACTTCTTGCGCGCGGATTAGTTTCTAACTCTGCTTCGGTCGGCAATAACGGTTTTCTTGTTATAAGCTTTACTTGGCTGGTTTTTCCGCATACACACACCGGAAAATCTTTTGGGCATTCACATGGATCAAATAATTTTCTGAATGTTTGTTTAACTATTCTATCTTCCAAAGAGTGAAAAGTTATGATAGCAAGCCGTCCTCCGCTTGCTAACACCGATACATAATCCTCTATTGCTTCACTAAGCCCGCTCAATTCGCCGTTTACCTCTATGCGTATAGCTTGAAAGGTACGTTTTGAAGGATGCGGCCCGTTTCTCCTCGCGCCTGCCGGTATAGCCTTTTTTATCACTTCCGTCAGTTGACCGGTAGTGCCAATACTCGATATTTTTCTTTCCTGCACTATGAACTGCGCAATGCGCGCCGCCCATTTTTCTTCACCATAATCGCGTATTACACGGCACAAATCATCTTGTGAATATTCATTGACAACGTCATATGCCGAAAATGCACTATCCCTGTCCATCCTCATATCAAGTGCTGCATCCGCATTATATGAAAACCCGCGTTCGCCCTCATCAAGCTGAAAGGATGATACTCCTAAATCCAGAACAGCACCGTCTATTTCTTTTATCCCAAGCGTTTCCAGTACCTGTTTAATCTGCTTAAAATCACTGTGTACCAATGTTATCTGCTCTTTATACTGTTCAAGACGCTTAGTGCAGCGTTCAATTGCCGCGGCGTCCTTATCAATCCCAATTAGTTTTCCATCAGGTGAAATTCGCTCCAGTATGCCTTGCGCATGTCCCGCGCCGCCCAATGTGCCATCCACAATAAGCTTTCCGTTTTCAAGATTTATTAACTCCAGTGTCTTTTCATAAAGCACCGGCACATGGCCGCTCATATACCAAGCTCCGCTAATTTAGCAAGTGTAGCTTCATAATCTTTATACGCGCTGTCGTTATATTCCGCCCAGCCCTCTTGCGACCAAATTTCAGCCCGAGTCATGACCCCGATTATAACCGTTTCTTTGATAACGCCAATATAATCCCTCAAGCGCTGCGGCAACAAAATACGCCCTTGCTTATCGCCCTCACATTCACACGCGCTTGCAAACAGCATACGCGCAAAACTTTGCGCAGGTGCATCCGCCACGGGCAAATCTTTAAGCTTCCCGGAAAAATTCGCCCATTCTTCAAGTGAAAATACAAACAAACATTTTCCTACGCCTTTCGTCACAATAAAGCTTTCGCCTAAATCGTCACGAAATTTTGCAGGCATAAATACTCTGCCTTTGACATCTAAATTATGTGTATATTCACCAATTAGCATCGTCGCGAACTCTCCTTTCCACCACTTTTAACCACTTTGCACCACTTTTAATCAAATTTTAGCATTTTAACTGTTATTATGCAAGTGTTTTTACGCAAAAAAAAGAAAAGACAGCAAAAATATTGTTGTCTTTTCGGTGAGCTTATAGTTTAAAATATTAACTTAGCGTATTTGTTTTAATTTGAAATCCAAATAGTCCGCTGAAACCAAATTGTAATTCACTGTACCGACTTTAGAATCTGTAAGCTTTATGTTACGCAAAACATCTCCATGCAGATGTCCAAATACCACTTCTGCAACATTTCCACGCTGTAATATCTCATTAAATTCAGTATCACGAACATTCTGATAAATCGGCGGAAAGTGCATCATCACAATTTTTTCTTTATCCCGGCACTTCTTTGCAGAATCAAGTGAAAGCTGTAAACGTATTTTTTCGCGTTCATAAATTTTTCTGTCATTCTCTCCAAAATTTGTATCCTGCGGAAACATCCATCCACGCGTTCCGCAAAACACGTACTCCCCCACTTCAATACAATTATTTTGCAAAATATGTGTGTCTCCCCATAACATTGCATTGACTTTAGCCATGGAGCCCCACCAGAAGTCATGATTTCCTTTAATCATTATCTTTTTACCCGGCAGTGCACCAATTGCATCAATATCGGGCTGTGCATCCTCCTGCTTCATTGCCCAGCTTATATCGCCGGGGATGAGCACCACGTCTTCAGCGCTCACACGCGCGTGCCAATCCGCACTGATTTTCTCAAAATGATTTTTCCAATGTGCGCCGAAAATGTCCATTGCCTTTGGCTGCGCATTTGACAGATGCAAATCTCCGATTGCGAACACTTTCATTCCGCAGCCTCCTGTGGCATGGTCATTTTTCCCACGTACTCTAAAACCTTATCTTTACCGAGTTTTCCTGTTGCAGACACAGGAACAATCATGAATTCCATATCCATATCAAGCTCAGCTTCAATGTGTTTTGCCATTTGCACCGTATAATTATAGCGTTTGGATTTCGCGATTTTATCTGCTTTAGTAGCTGCAACCATAAACGGTATATTAAAATGCACCGCCCACTCAAGCATTTGCAAATCATCCTGTGTAGGCTTATGGCGAATGTCTATCAATATCACGAGCGCGCGCAAATATCGCGCCACACCGAAATATGCTTCCATCATTCCTGCCCAAGATTCCTTTTCATCTTTTGATACACGCGCAAATCCATATCCCGGAAGATCCACAATATAGCACGCATCATTGATTAAAAAGTAATTGATCAGCCGCGTTTTGCCCGGCTGTTTACTCACATATGCAAGCTTAGAGTGATTCGTAAGGTAGTTTATCAGGGATGATTTACCCACATTTGACTTTCCTGCAAACGCCACCTCGGGCAACCCGTTATTTGGATAATCAACAGGCTTTTTCATGCTTGTGAAAAAACTCACTTTTTTAATTTCCACTATTTTTTCTCCGTTACAAGCGCATACTTTAGTACGTCATCAATAGTTGAAGCAAAAACAAATGTGAGCTGCTCTCTCACTGATTCAGGCAGTTCCTCAAGGTCATTTTCATTATCCCGCGGCAAAATTATCGTATGGATGCCTGCACGCAATGCGGCAAGAGCTTTTTCCTTAAGTCCTCCGATTTTCAGCACACGACCCGTAAGCGTGATTTCACCCGTCATTGCAACGTCATGCCGTACTGCACGCTTTGTAAGTGCAGAAACAAGCGCAGTTGCCATTGTGACACCCGCCGACGGTCCATCCTTAGGAATTGCTCCTTCCGGCACATGAATATGTAAATCTGTCTTTTCGTTAATATCCTTAGGGAATTTCAGCTTGTCGCACATAGCACGCACAACAGAAATGCCCGTTTTCGCAGATTCTTTCATTACATCTCCGAGCTGCCCTGTGAGCTCCATTTGCCCTGTCCCCGGTATAACCGACACTTCTATGGGCATTGTCTGCCCCCCGACAGTTGTCCATGCCAACCCCGTTACAACTCCCACTGTATCACGCTTCATCACATTGGTTTCGCTGCATTTCGCCGGTCCTAAGAAAGCTTTTAAATTTTTCTGTGTAACTGAAATCTTCGTTGCACCGTCAGATACAGTTTTTGCCGCCGACTTCCGCATAATCGCTGCAATTTCGCGTTCTAAGCTTCTCACACCGCTTTCAGCCGTATAGTTATGAATCATATCCATAATCGCCGCGTCACTGATATGCACAGATGATGGCTTTAAACCATGCTCCTTTGCCTGTTTTGCAATCAAATGTTTCTTCGCAATATTAAACTTTTCTACATCAGTATAGCTGTCAATATTGATAATTTCCATTCTGTCATAAAGCGGGCTCGGGATAGTATTTATATCATTAGCAGTCGTAATAAACATAACCTTTGACAAATCAAATTCAATATCTAAGTAGTGGTCCCTGAAAGTATTGTTTATTTCAGGATCCAACACCTCAAGCATAGCGGAGGCCGGGTCACCCCTGAAATCATTAGACATTTTATCTATCTCGTCCAGTAAAAATAACGGATTCATGCTGTCTGCCTGCTTAATAGATGTAACAATACGTCCCGGGATTGCTCCGATATAAGTACGTCTATGCCCTCTGATTTCAGCTTCATCATGCACCCCACCAAGCGACATACGCACAAACTTTTTATCAAGAGCGCGCGCTATTGAATGCGCAATAGACGTTTTGCCTACTCCGGGAGGCCCTGCAAGGCACAAAATCGGTCCGTGCATATCATTTTTAAGTTTACGCACAGCCAAAAACTCTATGATACGGTCTTTTACCTTATCAAGCCCATAATGATCTTTATCCAGTACTTTACGTGCGTGTACAAGATCCATGTTGTCCGCCGTTTTCTTGCCCCACGGCAATCCGACTATCCAATCTATATAGCTGCGCAGCACACTAATCTCGGGTGAGCCGGGCGCCATACGCGCCATACGTGTAAGTTCTTTTTCTGCTTTTGTGCGTGCTTCCTGTGAAAGCGGCAATTCCGCTATTTTTTTACGCAACTTATCTACATCATCTTCATCGTTTTCCGTTTCGCCCAGTTCTTTTTGAATCACCTTCATTTGTTCGCGCAAAAAGTAGTCGCGCTGAGATTTATCAATCTGCTGCTTTACAGAAGAAGCAATCTCTTTATCTATCTCTAAAATGTCAATTTCTTTTTTCAGTATTCCCATGACAAGCTGTAAACGCTCAAGCTCATCCACGCAATTAAGTACGCGTTGCTTATCATCAGGCTTAATTGCCACATTAGACGCAACCATATCCGCAAATTTTCCCGGTTCTGTAATCTCGCTCACCATAAAAAGCGTTTCCCCCGGAATGCGCGCTCCAAGTGACGCAAACCGCTCAAATAAATCCGTTACGCGACGCATATACGCCTCTTTAACGACTTCTTTTTCCTGATTATCATGCTTTTCATCCGGAATAACTTCAACTTCCGCCTGTAAATATGGCTCACGCGCGGCATATGCCACCACACGAGCGCGGCGTTCACCCTCAACAAGCACACGCAGCGTATCTCCCGGAAGTTTCAGCACTTGTTTCACTTTTGCGATAGTACCTATTTCATGAATATCCTCTAATTCCGGTGTTTCAACTTTTAAATCCTTTTGCGTTGCAAGAAAAATCTCCTGTCCTTGCAGCACACATTCTTCCACAGCCGCAACAGACATCTCGCGTCCTACATCAAAATGCAATACCATATAAGGGAAAATAACGAGTCCCCTTAAAGCCACCATGGGCATAATTTTATTATCCAATTATTGTTTTGCTCCTTTACTTTCATTTGTAGTTTAAATTATACATTATATCCTCATTCTTTTCAAATCTTTGCGCGAACAAAACCAAAGAAGTATCCCTCACACATACTCATCATTTTACGAAAGCCTCACAACATAACATCACGATAAAAGAAACGCACTTCATTTATCTGAAATGCGTTTCCTAATCACTTTTTAAGTATAATCGTTAATGATAATTTTACAATATGTCACAACATATACTTATTTGTTTTTAACAACTGCGTGTGCCGCCGCAAGTCTTGCAATCGGAACACGGAACGGTGAACACGACACATAGTCAAGCCCAAGACTTGCACAGAATTCAACGGTTGACGGATCTCCGCCATGCTCTCCGCAGATTCCAAGCTTGATGTTTGGTCTTGTTTTTCTTCCGAGCTCAACCGCCATCTTCACAAGTTTGCCTACGCCGTCCTGATCCAATTTTGCAAACGGATCGGATTCATATATCTTCTTCGCATAATAGTCATCAAGGAACTTACCGGCATCATCACGGCTAAAGCCAAATGTCATCTGCGTAAGATCGTTTGTACCGAATGAGAAGAATTCAGCTTCTTTTGCGATTTCATCAGCAACGACCGCCGCTCTTGGAACTTCAATCATTGTGCCGACTTTATATTCGATTTTCTTGCCTTTTTCTGCCATTACTTTTTCCGCTGTTTCCACAACGAAATCCTTGACATACTTCAGCTCTTTGGCATCGCCTACAAGCGGAATCATGATTTCGGGAACAATATCATAGCCTGTTTCCGCAATTGTTTCGATTGCCGCTTCCATCACTGCTCTTGTCTGCATAACAGCAATTTCCGGGAATGTAACCGCCAAACGGCAGCCACGATGCCCAAGCATTGGGTTAAATTCATGCAGGCTGTCAATCACGCCCTGAAGATCCTCCACGCTCATATTCATTTCTTTTGCAAGCGCGGCAATATCCGAAGGAGCTGTAGGTAGGAACTCATGCAGTGGCGGATCAAGGAAACGAATTGTAACCGGATGACCCTTCATTGCTTTATAGATACCCTTGAAGTCTTCTTTTTGCATTGGCAGTAATTTCAAAAGTGCCTTTTCTCTTTGCTCTACCGATTTAGAAACAATCATTTCACGCATAGCCGCAATTCTGTCTTCTGCAAAGAACATATGCTCTGTACGGCACAAACCAATACCTTCTGCGCCAAACTCTATTGCCTGTTCTGCATCGTGCGGTGTATCAGCATTCGTTCTGACCTTTAGGGTTCTGATAGCATCTGCCCAACCCATTACGGTTGCAAAGTCACCCGAAACTTCCGCTTCTTCTGTTTCAATAGCTTCACCGTAAACATTACCTGTAGAGCCATCAAGCGAAACCCAATCGCCCTGTTTATATACAGTGCCGTCCGCTGTTGTCATTGTCTGTGCTTTTTCATTGATGCGCAGCTCGCCGCAACCCGCTACACAGCAAGTGCCCATGCCACGCGCAACAACAGCCGCATGAGATGTCATGCCGCCTCTTGCTGTGAGGATACCCTCAGACGCATACATCCCTTCGATATCTTCAGGAGAAGTTTCCTGTCTTGCAAGAATAATCTTGCTGCCGTCAGCAGCAGCTTTGGTTGCAGCTTCCGCCGTGAAATACAGCATGCCGGCCGCAGCACCCGGAGAAGCCGGAAGACCTTTTGCAATAGGTTTCGCTGATTTTAAAGCAGCGCCGTTAAACATAGGATGCAAGAGCGAATCAAGCTGTTTAGGCTCAACTTTCAAGATTGCTTCTTCCTTTGTCAATTTGCCTTCCGCTACGAGATCAACGGCAACCTTAAGAGCAGCCATAGCCGTTCTTTTGCCGTTTCTTGTTTGCAGCATATAAAGCTTGCCGCCCTCGATTGTAAATTCCATATCCTGCATATCCTTGTAATGATCTTCCAAGGACTGCGCAATGTTTGCGAATTGTGTATATACCTCAGGCATCTGATCCTTCAGATGTGAAATCGGCTGGGGCGTTCTTATTCCCGCAACAACGTCTTCACCTTGTGCATTCATCAAATATTCGCCGTACAATTTCTTTTCGCCTGTAGATGGGTTTCTTGTGAATGCAACACCTGTGCCGCAATCATCACCCATGTTACCAAATACCATTGCCTGTACATTAACCGCAGTACCCCAACTTGACGGAATATCATTCATGCGGCGATATACGTTAGCACGCGGATTATCCCACGAACGGAAAACCGCTGTAACGGATTCCAAAAGCTGTTCCTTTGCATCCTGCGGGAAATCTTTACCCATTTCCTGCTTATAAATTGCTTTGTACTTTTTAACAAGCTCTTTCAAATCATCTGCTGTAAGCTCTGTATCAAGCTTTACACCTTTTGCTTCTTTCATAGCTTGCAGTTCATGTTCAAACTTTTCTTTATCAATACACATAACAACATCAGAGAACATTTGAATAAATCTTCTGTAGCTATCGTATGCAAAACGCGCGTTACCCGCTTTTTTTGCAACGCCCTCTACAGCAACATCATTAAGTCCGAGATTCAGAATTGTGTCCATCATCCCCGGCATTGAAGCTCTTGCGCCCGAACGAACAGACACGAGAAAAGGATTTTCCTGATCGCCGAATTTTTTGCCTGTGATTTTCTCAGTTGTTGCCATTGCATCATAAATCTGATTTACAACTTCATCAGCAATAATCTGACCGTCTTCATAGTACTTTGTGCATGCTTCCGTAGAAACAATAAACCCTTGAGGAACCGGCAAACCTAAATTGGTCATTTCTGCCAAGTTAGCGCCTTTGCCACCCAAAAGATTTCTCATGGATGCGTCGCCTTCTTTAAAAAGATATACATACTTGTTTGACATTCTAAAAACTCCTCCTGAAATTATATTTATTTAAAATTCTTCATTTGTACTCATTATTTAATGTATACACATAACGAATATATTATACATGAAAAAATGTAATAAAACAACCAAAGTTTACATTTTTTAGAAAGATTCAGCGAAAGCATTTCATTGTTTTTAGATGCAATTCCATCATGTTTTCCAAATACTCCGCCATCAACGAAACAATACTCATGTCATCCGTATTTTCCCTGCCTGTTTTTACTATATCCTGTGGGCGCGTTGCTGCTAATCCTGCAAGCGTTATAAGCGCGCTGCGCGGGATGTTCACCGTCTTGATATGCGGCGCGCACTGCGTGCATATTTCCCCGCCCTCTTCCATAGAAAACAAAGCTGTCGCGCCCGAGGTTTCGCTGCCGCAAACTGCACATTCACCGATTGACGGAAAAATGCCCATCCTTCCGACAACGCGCGCAAAAAAATACGCAAGTGCATGGGCACGGCAAAGAGTATCTTGCTCCATAGCAAAAAGCGCGTGTATAAGCGCTAAGAAAAGGTCTTCATACTCGTCTGTATTTTGCAATATTTTATCAGTTAATTCAAGCATAACACATGCCGCAGCATACTTATCGTAATCATTTTGAACATTATAAAATTCTTGTTTTATAAGAGCGTGTGTTAAAAACAGCCTGTCGCCTTTTTTATAAAACTCATACTCACCGCAAGACATGGGCTGTGACGCGGTTGTGTTTTCACTTTTTATTTTACGCACGCCGCGCGCCTGTGCGTCAATTCTGCCGTCGGTGCGCGAAAACAGCGTTAATATCCTGTCGTTATCTTTATAATCGGTTGTACGCAGTACAATACAATAATGCTTTTCCACAGTTTCCCTCAAATATTCTCAAATAAAATACAGACCTTAATTATCCCTATACCCCAAAGTTTGCATAACGGAAATTTTATTGCGCCAATCCGGCTTAACCTTAACCCACACCTGCAAATAAACCTTGCTGTCAAGCAATTGCTCCATATCCTCACGCGCCGCAGATGCTATTTTTTTGAGCATTCTGCCTCCTGCGCCTATTATAATCCCTTTATGAGAATCCTTTTCACAATAAATAGTTGCTTCGATATTGATGAGCTCACGCTCTGTTTCACGCTCTAATTTTTCCACCGCCACACCAATCCCGTGCGGAATTTCTTTACCGATACTTTTTAGCGCCTTTTCACGAATAAGCTCCGCCGCAATGACGCTCTCCGGTTGATCTGAAACCATATCCGCGGGATAATACATAGGCCCTTCGCTCATATATTGCTTTAAATGTTCCACGAGCTCTGATAATCCTATCTTTTCTGTTGCAGAAATACGAAACACATCTTTGCCGTACTGCTTTAAAATTGTTTCCTGTTCATCTATGCGCTCTGCATCCACCGCATCAATTTTATTAAGCGCAAACACCAATGGTACTGTGCCTTTACAAAGACGCTCAAGTATTTCCGTATCCTTTTCACGCACCCCCACCTTAGCATCCGCAATAAACAAGACAGCATCCACATCACGTGCTGTTTGTTCTGCTGTTTTAAGCATAAACTCACCCAATTTATTCTTAGGTGTCTGCAATCCCGGTGTGTCCACAAAAATCATCTGGTAATCTTCACGCGTAAGCACACCCGTAATGCGATTACGTGTGGTTTGCGGCTTTTTTGATACGATTGCAATTTTTGTTCCGATCAGTGCATTTAACAGTGTAGACTTGCCTACATTTGGGCTGCCTACAAGTGCAATAAATCCCGACTTGAATTCCATTTATACTCTCCTATTTCCATTCATCGAATTATCATTTCTCCGACTTCAAACACCAATACCGTAAGCACAATACCCATAAGCGCCCCCACCAACACTTCGGCAAAGGTATGCACCTTGGTTTCCATTCTGCTTTCCGCAACTATAAGCGCCAACACTGCGGCAAAGGTTGATGCCACAGGATCTCCCGATACAAAGGCAATTGCCGTAAACAGCGCAAATGCAAATGCCGTATGCCCGCTCGGCATTCCGCCCTGCACATAGTTACCGCCTTTTTTCATAAACCGCGACTTCATAACAATTACCGCTACGAACACCAACAGCAACGCCGCGAAAGTTATATACGCCGGCAAATTATTGATTGCGTTTATAGAAGCATACGAAATTGTATATAATTTGCGGAAAAATACCAAATACCCTACGGCGAGCGCACACGCCGCCGCCACAAACACCGCGCCCGCCGCAACATCCTTGGCAAGCCGCGCAAGCTCATTATACTGTCCGTTTGATGCAATATCCACCGTCGCCTCAATTGCAGTGTTAAAAAGCTCCGCAAAAAAGACAAATGCAATTACCAACACAAGCGCAATCATTTCAAAACGCGTAACCTGCGTCAATATTGCCGTTACCGTCACGACCACCGCAAGCGCAACATGGATTTTCATATTGCGTTCCATTTTAAAAGACTGCAAAAATCCATTTATCGCGTGATTAAAACTATTGATTAAAGATTTTTTAGGTCTGTATTTTTTTTCGCTTTTATTATTTTCCATCAATATTCCCTATCAATCGCAACGGAATGCAACAGAGTTTCCTGCTTTATCGTCATTTGTTCTTCTTCTTCTTTAATCATGTGATCATAGCCCATTAAATGCAACGTTCCATGCAGTGCTAAAAACGCAACTTCACGCACAAGGCTGTGTCCATACTCTTCTGCCTGTTCTTTAGCGCGCTCCATAGAAATTGCAATATCACCCAAAAACAAATCTCCGTCAATATATTCAGCATCAACAGTACCTATGCATCCTGCAAGCGGCATATCAAGCTCGTATGTGGGAAAGGAAAGCACATCTGTTTCTTTATCAATTCCGCGGAACTCGCGATTCAGCTCTCTCATCCCCTCATTATCGGTAAACATCAAGCTAAGGCAACACGAAACACCCAAGTCACTCTCGGCGGCATCCAGTGCCGACTTAACTGCTGTCAATATTTTTTCGTCTGTTTTAATTTTATTTTGTTCATCAGAGAACGTTATCGTCATCATCTACACCATGAATTTTTATTTCAGGATATTTCACCCGTTGATGGTATACGCCATCAAAAATATTTATAAACGCTTCTGCTATAAGCCGCAAATCCCGCCTGTTAAGCGGTGCATTATCAAGCTGTCCTTCATCATAGCGCGCCTTTATCAGTTTATGCAGCATTTTTGATATATCCTCACGCGATGGATTATCAAGGCTGCGTACCGCTGCCTCAACTATATCCGCAAGCATAACAATAGCTTGTTCCCGCGTTTCCGGGGGATCCCCCGCGTATGTAAAATCATCAATGTTAGTATTGGGGTCTTTTTTTAGTGCCTCTGCATAAAAGTATCCCACTGTTCCGCTGCCGTGATGATTTCTTACTATATCAACAATCTCTTTTGGCATTTTATATTTATGCAGTAATTCCACACCTGCGGGTACATGTCTGCGAATTATTTCCGCGCTTTGGTCTGAGGTAAGTGTATCGTGCATATTTACATTGTTATGTTGATTTTCTTTGAAATATGCCGGATTTTCCACCTTGCCCACATCATGAAAATATGCCCCCACACGCGCAAGCAGCGAAAAACCGCCCACCGCATTACAGCCTGCTTCCGCTAAGTTTGCCACAAGTATACTGTGATGATACGTTCCCGGTGCCTCAAGCATCAACCGTTTAGTAAGAGGATGAGTCGGATCGGAAAGCTCCAACAGCTTTGTAGGAGTCGTGAGTTTAAAAGCATTTTCAATAAGCGGCAACACCCCGATACTTACTATGCCGCACAATACACCGCTTCCTGCAATCATCGCCATGCTTGAAAGCATCTGCTGAAGATTAGTCGGCTGATTATTAAGTATTGATACCTGCATCATCCAAACAAGCAATGCAATGATAACCCCCGGCACTGCCGCAACAAGCCCCGCAAGCACAAGGCGTGAACGATAGCGCATATCCTTTAGAATATACACTGCAAAAAATCCGCCTGTCAGCATTATAAGCAGCAGCATAAGCGATGTTGTACTAAACAAGCTTTGACCGCCTGTAGTCACGCTCATCAGCAGCAATGACAAAAACATACTGTATACAATGGCATTTTTAGGCGACAAAAGCACCGCACCTAAAATTACAAAAAGAAATACCGGAAGTAAATGAATAGCAAGTATCTGCGTAAATATAGTAACTATATAAGCCGTTGCCGTCAAAATCGACAGAATTGCTATTTTTTTAGTGTCCATCAAAAGCTTGCGATTAAATACCGCTAAAAATACACCGTACATTATAAACATCAGTACAATATATATCGCCACCGCTAAATATGGCTTAGCAGAGGTGGATTCTGCGGCAAGCAGTCCTAAAGTCTTGAGCACATCATATTGATCCTGCGTGACAATCTCGCCCTTTAAAACAATATTTTGCCCTTCCTTATACTCAACCGGCGTTACCATCATCACAACTTCATCACGTTTTGCTTGTGTCGCCTGTTCATCAAATACTAAATTCGGATATAAATCATTGGCAATCACGGCCGCTATCAATTCTTTTATTTCCGCCGATAAATCAGAATTATCTGTAATTGCTT
>JAVXIJ010000001.1:47892-65295 GCA_036648415.1 Christensenella sp. | reverse complement strand
ATAAATGTACCTAATGCTACAGTTATGGCGGTGGTTAATGCGGAACGTTTCGGGCTTGCTCAGCTGCATCAGCTGCGCGGCAGAGTCGGTCGCGGGGCAGAGCAGTCCTATTGTTTTTTGGTATCTGATAATCAAAACGCATACGAGCGGCTGCGCGTGCTTGTTGCGAGCGGCGATGGCTTTGAAATTGCAGAAAAGGATATGCAGCTGCGCGGTACGGGCGATATGCTGGGTACGCGACAGCATGGCATGGGTACGCTTAAGGTTGCAAATTTAATTGCAGATATAGGATTGCTGCAAAAAACGCGTGAGGTTTTAACGGAGCTGCAAAATCGTGACGGAGATGAATATAGAGCAATTACGGCGGCGGCACAGGAGGCGCTTAAAGATAAGTTAGTGGAAATTGCGCTGAATTAACTACTTGACAAAAAGAAATGAATATATTATCATGATAGCGTGGTAGTTATTTACTACACTAAATTATAAGCGAGATAAATATTATGGAAAAGTTAAAGCTACAGGTTCCGTACGGTGCGTGGGATTATCTTCCGACGGAATGTGCGGCAAAAAGAAAAGTTGAAAATGAAATAAGAATGAATTTTTTAAAGGGCGGTTATGCCGAGATAGAAACGCCGTCTTTTGAATATTACGAGGTTTTTATGCACGACAGTGTACCGTATGTGCAGGAAAACATGATGAAATTTTTTGACCAAAAGGGAAGAATAATGGCATTGCGTCCTGACCTCACAGGCCCTATTGCGCGCGCTGCGGCAACCAAGCTTTTGGCGCAGCAAAGCGTGCTTAGGCTGTGCTACATTCAAAATGCGTTTGGTTTTCTTGACAGAGGAATTACAGGAAAAACAGAATTTACGCAGGCAGGGGTGGAGCTTATAGGCAAGCAGGGAACGGACGCTGACGCCGAAGTGATAGCACTTGCCGTCAGTACACTTATCGCAATAGGAATTGACGGATTTAAGCTTGAGCTCGGTCAGGTCGCATATTTTAAAGGTATGCTTGCAGATAAAAACTTGAGCGAGGAACAGACAGAGCGTATTCGCGCGTTGGTGGACTCTAAAAATAATGTTGAATTGGAATATGAGCTTTCTCGGCTTAATATTGATTCCGATACGAAAAACGCTTTGTTGGAACTCGGAAGCTTGTTCGGCGGCGCAGAGGCACTTAACAGGGCGGAAGCGCTTGCGAAAAATGATGCTTGCCGTGAGGCTGTTATCAATATTCGCGAGGTATATAATGCCTTGTGTGATTTCGGTTATGAAAAGTACTTATCCGTCGATTTCGGGATACTCAATAACTTTAATTACTATTCGGGAATTATTTTCAGAGGAATTGCGAGCGGCATAGGAGCGCCTATACTATCAGGCGGGAGATATGACGAGCTGCTGCGCGAGTTTGGTACGCCCGCGCCGGCTACAGGCTTTGCAATGGGCATAAAGGAGCTGTTGGTAGTGCTTGAACAGCAGGGCAAGCTTGTATCTGAACCGGAAAAAATATTGGTTGTGCGTGCTGATTACAAAAACCGTATGCAGGCGTATGCGTATGTGGAAAAGCTGAGAAACAGCGGCACAAAAGTAATTCTTGAGTTGAACGGAAACCGTGATTATGACGCGGCACGTTTCGAGGTAACGGATTTTACGGAAGGGGCAAGATAGTATGGAGCTTACAATAGCGCTGGCAAAAGGCAGGCTCGCAAAATTTGCAGTTGAATTATTTAAAAAATGCGGAATAGATACCTCAGAGCTTGAGGAGGATACGCGCAAGCTGGTTGTGTATGACAAAAAAAACGCACTGCGTTTTGTATTGGTAAAGCCTTCGGATGTTCCCGTATATGTTTATCGCGGTGTTGCGGATATTGGAATTGCGGGTAAGGATACTTTGCTTGAGGAAGGTCTGCCGCTTTATGAAATGTTAGACTTGAAGTATGGAAAATGCAAAATATGTGTGGCAGGGTATCCACAGCAAAAGGAACGCATTACATCAAATATTACGCGTGTTGCGACAAAATATCCGCGTATTGCCAAGATGTATTATGATGAACAAGGCGAGGGAATAGAGATAATTAAGCTGAACGGAAGCATTGAGCTTGCGCCGATACTTGACCTTTCGGATGTAATAGTTGATATTGTGGAAAGCGGAACAACGATACGCGAAAACGGATTAACGATTTTAGAAGAAATTTGCGATATAAGTGCACGTTTGGTGGTTAATCAGGTCAGCTTAAAAACAAAGGCCGATATGATACAGCCGTTGATTGCAAAAATGAAGCTTGCACAGGAGGATATGTGATATGCTGCCAATACTTGCATCATCTGAAATTGAAAGCATAAAAAAGCGTTTGCTTATGCGGGCAAATACCGATTTCACAGCGCAGCAAAGAGTTGTGGATAAGGTTTTAAAGGATGTACGTGAACAGGGGGACGCGGCTTTATTTTCGTACATTTCAAAATTTGACGGGTTTGATGCAAATGCGGAAAATTTGTTGGTGACAGAGGAAGAAATAAAGCAGGCGTTTATGGAAATCGACCCAAAGCTTATAGAAATTATGCGTGAAGCGGCGGCAAACATAGAAGCTTTTCACAATAGACAAAAACGCGAAAATTGGTTTATGGAAAGCGACGGTAAATACGTAGGACAATTATATATTCCGGTGGAAAATGCGGGTGTATATGTTCCCGGCGGAAAAGCGGCGTATCCGTCAAGCGTGCTTATGAACATTATTCCGGCTAAATGTGCGGGCGTGGATAATATATCTGTTGCAACGCCTGCGCAGGGCGGGCGGGTTAATTCGGTGACTGTTGCTGCGGCGAGCATTGCAGGGGCACATAAAATTTACAAAATGGGCGGAGCACAAGCGATTGCCGCGTTTGCATACGGTACTAAAAGCGTACCGAAAATGGATAAAATTACAGGGCCGGGAAATATTTATGTTGCGTTGGCTAAAAAGAGCGTATATGGGCAGGTGGGCATTGATATGATTGCAGGACCGTCCGAAGTGCTCGTTATTGCGGACGAATGGGCAAACGAAAAATTTATTGCCGCAGATTTTCTTTCGCAGGCAGAGCATGATGAGCTTGCGGCGTGCATTCTTGTTACGACGAGTAAAGCTAAAGCAGAGTCCGTTCGAACGGAAATATTAAGCCAAGCAGAGTTGCTTGCAAAAAAAGATATTGTAATTAAATCTTTGGAAAATTACGGCACTGTAATTGTTGCGGAGGATATTGATGATGCACTGCGTGTATCTAATATGATTGCGCCCGAGCATCTTGAGCTATGTACGCGAAATGCGCAGGAGCTGCTGCCGCGTATTCGTAATGCCGGTTCCATTTTCATAGGTGAATATTCGCCAGAACCGTTAGGTGATTATTTTGCGGGGACTAACCATGTACTTCCGACGAATGGTACGGCGCGGTTTTCCTCACCGTTAAATGTTGATGATTTCCAAAAGAAATCGGGTGTGATATACTATTCTAAAGAGGAATTTGAAAAGGTTTACAAAAAAGTTGAAAGTTTTGCTAATGCAGAGGGGCTTCAAGCGCACGCGCGGGCGGCGGCTGTTCGCTTTGATGGCTGAAAGAGGGCAATAAAATGACGAGAATAAGTGCGGTTACAAGAAAAACAAATGAAACAAATATTTCTTTAAAGCTTGATTTAGACGGTGCGGGTACATATAAAATTGATACAGGTGTAGGATTTTTAAATCATATGCTTGAGCTGTTTTCCAAGCACGCAATGCTTGATTTAGAGCTCTTGTGCGACGGCGATACAAATGTAGATGCACATCACACGGTTGAGGATTGCGGGATAGCGCTTGGTACGGCAATAAGGGAGGCGTTGGGCGATAAAATCGGGATTCGCCGTTATGCAACGAAGCTTGTACCGATGGATGAAACGCTTGTAATGGCTAACCTTGATATTAGCGGCAGGCCATATTTTATTTATAATGTGGAGCTAAAGCAAAATTGTGTGGGCACATTTGACGCAGAGCTGTGCGAGGAATTTTTCCGCGCGGCAGCAATGAATGCGGGGCTTACGCTGCATCTTAATATGCAATACGGTAAAAATACTCATCATATTATTGAAGGGTGTTTTAAAGCGTTTGGGCAAGCGTTGCGTGAGGCAGTGTCTGTGGACCCTGAAATAAAGGGCGTATTTTCTACAAAGGGCGTGCTATGATTGCAATTGTTGATTACGGAATGGGTAATTTGCGCAGTGTGGAGAAAGCGTTTGCGTTTTTAGATTATGATGTATGTGTTACCAATAAAAAAGATGTTATTCGTGACGCAACGCATATTGTGCTCCCGGGGGTGGGGGCAATTGCGGATGCCGTAAAAAACATTGAAAAACTCGGGCTCACAGATGAAATAATAAAACAGGCACAAAGCGGCAAACCATTTCTGGGTATTTGTCTCGGTATGCAGCTGCTCTTTCAAAAAAGCTGTGAAAATGGTGAGCATAAGGCGCTGGGGCTCATAAACGGCATTGTAAAACCGTTTGAGGCAAAAGGCTTGCGTGTGCCGCATATGGGTTGGAATTCTCTTAAAATAAAGGATAATCCTTTGTTTTGCAATACAGAGGAAGAACAGTATGTTTATTTTGTTCATTCATATCATGCGGACGGTGTGGCTCAAGAATGCGTAATTGCAAAGACGGAATACGGATACGATTTTGTGTCGGCGGTACAAAAGGATAATTTGTTTGGGTTACAGTTTCATCCGGAAAAAAGCGGCGAAACAGGGCTGTCAATGCTTAAAAAATTTGGAGGGCTAAAATTATGAAGATTTATCCGGCGATTGATATAAGAGAAGGGAAATGTGTGCGGCTCATGCAGGGCGAGCTACAGCGCTCTACAGAATACGGCGACCCATATGAAATGGCGAAGAAATGGGAAGGAGAGGGCGCATACTATTTGCATATTGTAGATTTAGATGCGGCTTTTTCGGGCGAGTTTGTAAATCAAAAAATCATTACAAAATTAGTACAATCCATTAAAATACCCGTGCAGATGGGCGGCGGTGTGCGCACAAAAGAAGATATTCGCATACGGCTTGATGATGTGGGTATATCGCGTGTGATTTTAGGCACAGCGGCGGTAAATAATCCGGAGCTGGTTGAGTGGGCTGTTGCGCGATATAAAGACAGAATTGCTATTGGAATCGACGCGAAAAACGGTGAAGTTGCAATTAAAGGCTGGGCGGAAAATTCGGGAATCGATCCCGTAGTGCTTGCAAAAAAAATGCATGGTTTCGGTGTGTCAAATATTATATATACCGATATTTCCAAGGATGGAATGATGGAAGGCCCGAATCTTGAAAAAACAGAGCAAATTGTAAAAGAAACGTGGGTCAATCTTATTGCGTCAGGCGGTATAAGCAGTATTGAGGATATTAACAAGGTGCGGGAAACGGGTGCTTGCGGATGTATTGTCGGGCGGGCGCTTTATGACGGGGCATTTACGCTCGGCGATGCCATGAAGGCGGCTAAATAATGCTTACAAGAAGAATTATTCCATGCCTTGATGTGCACGCGGGGCGTGTGGTAAAAGGCGTAAATTTTGTGAATTTAAAAGATGCGGGCGACCCTGTAGAAATTGCAAAAGCGTATAACGAGCAAGGCGCGGATGAAATTACATTTCTTGACATCACAGCGTCCGCGGACGAGCGCGGCATAATGGAAAATGTTGTCGCACGTACAGCGGAGCAGGTGTTTATACCGCTTACGGTGGGCGGCGGAATACGCAGTGTGGATGATTTCAGACGAATACTTAAAGCGGGGGCGGATAAAATATCAATAAATTCACCTGCGCTTAAAAATCCGCGGCTTATTACGGATGCGGCAGTGCGATTCGGCAGTCAATGCGTTGTGGTGGCAATAGATGCTAAGAAAAACAGCGGCGGGAGATATGATGTATATCTCAACGGCGGGCGTGTAAATACGGGCTTGGATGCAGTGAAGTGGGCAAAAGAAGCTGTGGAGTGCGGCGCAGGAGAAATACTTTTAACGAGTATGGATGCGGACGGTACAAAGGCAGGATATAATATTGAGCTGACAAGGCTCATATGTGAAAATGTCAATGTGCCGGTTATAGCGTCAGGCGGTGCGGGAAAGCTTGAGCATTTCGCGGAGGTCATACGCGAAGCAGACGCAAGCGCGGTGTTGGCGGCATCATTGTTTCATTATAAAGAATTAACTATTCGAGAGGTTAAAAATTATTTAAAGCAAAATGGAATTGCGGTAAGGAGCAACTAAAATGGAAATTAAATTTGATGAAAAAGGGCTTGTGCCGGCGATAGCACAGGAAGCGCGCAGCGGAGCGGTGCTTATGCAGGCATACATGAATGAAGAGGCTTTTCAAAAGACGCTTGATACAGGATATGCGCATTATTATTCGCGTTCGAGAAAAAAGCTTTGGAAAAAAGGCGAAACATCGGGAAATGTGCAAAAGGTTGTGAGCGTGAGCCTTGATTGTGACGGGGACTGCGTGCTTTTACAGGTAGAACAAACGGGCGCAGCGTGTCATACAGGCGCACCCACTTGTTTTTTTAATTCGGTAAAGGAAAATGCCGCAGTTTCAAATTCAGCATTGCTGTATGAATTGTATGATGTAATTGCGGATAGGCGCATACATCCTAAAGAGGGTTCATACACAAATTATTTGTTTGAAAAAGGAATTGATAAGATTTTAAAAAAGATAGGCGAGGAAAGCGCGGAAGTGATTATCGCATCAAAAAATCCGGGTACGGCAGAGCTGCAATATGAAGCGGCAGATTTATTATATCACTTATTAGTGCTGATGAATGAAAAGGGACTTACCTTAAGCGAATTATTCGGCGAGCTCGATAAGAGGCGCGAAAGAATATCCTTGCAAAAGTAAAAGGGTATATGTTATAATATCAAACGATAACGCACTTACGCAGATTTTTAACACTCGTGCCCCAAGGGGTATTGTTAAAAAAACGAAGCGTAAGGAGGAAAGAAACGAGGAGGAAATTTATATGTCAGTTATTTCAATGAAACAGCTCTTAGAAGCAGGTGTGCATTTTGGACACCAAACACGCCGTTGGAACCCGAAAATGAAGCGTTTTATTTTCACGGAGAGAAACGGTATCTACATTATCGATCTTCAAAAAACAGTTAAAGAAGTGGAAAAAGCATATTATTTTGTGCGTGACATCGCAATGGATAACAAAACGGTGTTGTTTGTCGGTACAAAAAAGCAGGCGCAGGAATCAATAGAATTTGAAGCGGCGCGTTGCGGTATGTACTATGTTTCAAACAGATGGCTCGGTGGGATGCTCACAAACTTCAAGACAATCAAAAGCCGCATAGCGCGCCTTGATAAAATTGAAGAGATGGAAAATAACGGCGATATGGCGCTTTTGCCTAAAAAAGAAGTGCTGCAGCTTATGCATGAAAAAGAAAAGCTTTTAAAGAACCTCGGCGGTATTCGTGAGATGAAGGGTCTGCCGGGTGCATTGTTTATAGTTGACCCGAGAAAAGAAAGAATTGCTATTGCGGAAGCTCAGAACCTTGGTATTCCGATTGTTGCGATTGTTGATACAAACTGTGACCCTGATGAAATTGATTTCCCGATTCCCGGGAATGATGACGCAATTCGTGCGGTCAAGCTTATTACTTCCAAAATGGCGGATGCTGTTTTAGAGGGTAAGCAGGGTGAACAGATGGAAGATGCGGCGGAAGCTGTGGAAACGATTGCGGAAGTAATTACCGAAGCGGAAGTGGTTGCTGAAGAAGCGGCTGCGGCGGAAGAAATTGCGGAAGAGATTGCAAAAGAAATTCTTCCTGATGCGGAAGTTGAAGCGGTCGTTGAAGAAGTAACAGAAAAGTAAAGATTCGGAGGTATATACAAGATGATTTCAGCAAGTGATGTAAAGACTTTAAGAGAGCGTTCGGGCGCGGGCATGATGGATTGCAAAAAAGCGCTTATGGAGGCTGACGGAGATATTGAAAAGGCAAGTGAAGTATTGCGCGAAAGAGGTCTTGCGGCGGCTGTGAAAAAGGCGGGCAGGATTGCTGCTGAGGGTGTTGTCGGTTCATACATCCATATGGGCGGTAAAATTGGCGTATTGGTGGAAGTAAACTGTGAAACTGATTTTGTTGCAAAAACAGATGCTTTTCAGGCATTTGTTAAGGATATAGCAATGCACATTGCGGCGGCAAATCCGTTGTATGTTTCTGAAAATGAGGTTGACCCGGAAGTGCTTGAAAAGGAAAAAGAAATTTTAACGGCACAGGCGCTTAATGAGGGCAAACCTGCTAACGTAGTAGAGAAAATGGTTGTAGGCAGAATCAAGAAGTTCAAAAAAGAGATTTGTCTGCTTGACCAGCAGTTTGTAAAAGACCCCGATAAGACGGTGCAGGATTTGGTTAATGACCAAGTTGCAGCGATTGGTGAAAAAGTTTCTATTCGCCGTTTTGCGAGATACGAGATGGGCGAGGGATTGGAAAAACGTGAAGATGATTTCCAAAAGGAAGTTATGGAACAAGCCGGGCTTTAATAAACAGTCAGAGAGAACACATTTGTGTTCTCTCTTTTTTTAGAAAAATATGCTCACCTGAGGAGGAAAATTATGGAATCCAAATACAAAAGAGTAATTATGAAGATTAGCGGTGAAGCGCTTTGCTCTGCCGAAAACAGACCGCTTGACTTTGATATTATCAGCAATATAACGGAGCAGATTATAGAAGTTGCGGAGCAAGGGGTAGAGATTGGCATCATTGTGGGCGGCGGCAATATATGGCGCGGTGCGCGCGTGGGCAAGCACATGGACCGCACAACAGCAGACTATATGGGCATGCTTGCAACAGTTATAAATGCGCTTGCGTTGCAGGATTCATTAGAGGAAAAGGGTCTTCAGACGCGCGTGCAAACCGCAATTGAGATGCGTCAGATTGCAGAGCCCTATATTCGCAGAAAAGCAATGAAGCATATGGAAAAAGGCAGAGTTGTGATTTTTGCCTGCGGAACGGGCAATCCATATTTTTCCACTGATACTGCGGCAGCGCTTAGGGCGGCGGAAATGGAAGTGGACCTTATTATGCTTGCCAAAAATGTTGATGGGGTATATGACAGTGATCCGAAACAAAATCCGAATGCAAAACGTTTTGATTATATTACATACATGGATGTAATAAATAAAGGGCTTGCGGTGATGGATAATACGGCAATTACGCTGTGTATGGATAATCATATTCCTATTATTGTGTTTGGAGTCAATGAAAAAGACAGTATTCGCCGTGTGGTGGACGGGGAAGAAATCGGTACAACAATTAAATAGGGAATATTAAATTTGATGTAAGTAAGGATTGAGTTTTCAGTTGGTTTACTATACAATATACAGTATACAGTGAATTAAATTACACCATTTTAAATGGAGTCTGTAAATGATGAAAGGAATGGTAAACTATGCAAATTAAACATGAGGCACTTGAGATTGCTGAAACAAAAATGGATAAAACACTCAATGTTTTGAGAAAAGAGCTGGTAAGTATTCGTGCAGGGCGGGCGAATGCGCAGCTTTTAGATGGAATTTTGGTAGATTATTACGGAACACCTACACCTATTGCGCAGGTTGGAAATATTGCGTCACCCGAACCGCGGCTGCTGACGATTTCGCTGTGGGATGCAAGTATGCTCCGCGAGGTTGAAAAAGCAATACAGGCATCCGATTTAGGTATAAATCCGGCTGATGACGGCAAGGTTATTCGTCTTGCTTTTCCCGAAGTTACAGGTGAAAAAAGGCAGGAGCTGGTAAAGCTTGCTAAGAAAAAGGCGGAAGATACCAAGATTGCGCTAAGAGCTATTCGCCGCGATGCGAATGAAGTTTTCAAGAAAGATAAAAAAGCAAGCATTGTCACAGAAGATGATTATGATGTTTTAGAAAAAGAAATACAAACACTGACAGATAAAAAAACCAAAGAGGCAGAGGCAATACTTGCCGCAAAGGAAAAGGAAATCATTGAAGTATAATCTTTTGGGTATATGTCTTGAAGAAGCAGAAGCTCTTTTGAAACATGATGAAAAGACATATATTGTAAAACGTTGTCTTTCCTATAAGCCATACAAGACTGCCGACAGCTGCCGTGTGCTGCGAGTGCGTGAAAAAAATGATATATACGAGCTTACAGTCGGTGAATTTATAACAAATGTAAAAGACGTTTCAGAGCCTGTGCTTTAAAATGTGCTTTCTAAGGAGAAAACATTGAGCTTTTTTTCAAAAAAACGTTCGGCGGAGTTAAAAGAGTTAGATTTAGACAAATTACCTGCGCACGTAGCTATTATCATGGACGGAAACGGCAGATGGGCAAAAAAGCGTGCACTGCCGCGGGTTGCAGGGCATCGTGCGGGAATGTCTAAGGTAAAAACGATTATCCGCATGAGCAGCGACATAGGCATAAAATATTTGACGCTGTACGCATTTTCAACGGAAAATTGGAAGCGCCCTAAGGAAGAAGTGGGCGCACTTATGGGCTTGCTCATTGAATATTTACAGCGAGAGCTTGATGAAATGCACGAGAGGAATGTGGTTTTTAACACAATAGGTGACATTACTAAGCTGCCGCAGGCTGTAATTGATGTTCTCGAAAATGCAAAGCATAAAACAAAAGACAATACCGGCATGACACTTAATATTGCGCTTAATTATGGTTCGCGCGTAGAAATCACTGCCGCGGTCAAAAAAATAGCCGCCGATGTCAAGAACGGTGTGCTTGCAGCAGAGGATATTACCGAGCAGACAATTTCTGATAATCTCGAAACGGCAGGACAGCCGGACCCTGATTTCATGATACGCACAAGCGGTGAGGAACGTCTTTCAAATTATCTGCTGTATCAGCTTGCATATGCAGAGTTTTATTTTACACCTGTATATTGGCCGGATTTTGATGAGCAGGAATACGAAAAAGCGTTGCTTGAATATCAAAACAGACAGCGCCGTTATGGTGGGATTTAAGGAGAAACTATGGGAAAAAGGATTCTTGTTGCAATCCCGATTGTAATTATTGTGGCGCTTGCCGTGCTTTTGCAGGGATGGGCGCTTGCTGTTTTTGTTGCGGTGCTTGCATGTGCATGTCAATATGAAATTGTAAGAGCAATGGACGGTAACGGAAAACCGATAATAAAAACCGTAAGCTTTGTTTTTGCGGGATTGATGGTGTTGGCGTTTTTGCTAAGCTTTAGGAGTAACCAAAAGGCATATTCGTTTTCCTTGCTTACAATGCCGTTTGTATTATCTGTGTTTGTGCTGCTCATTATAGCTGCATTTATTATAGCCATGTTTTCCAAAAAGCATACTATGGAAAGTGTGTCTAACACGATATTTACATTCGTATATCCACAAATGTTTTTTGTGCTGTTTTATATGCTGATTTTAAATGTAGATATGGGCGCATACGCCTCCGAATGGTTCCCCGAAGTCATGGTGTCAGTCGGTTATTTCAGAATACTTGTTTTGCTGCTTATGATTTTTTTACCGGCAATGTTTTCAGATACGGTGGCATATTTTATTGGGAAATCTTTCGGGAAAACAAAGCTTTGCCCAAGCATCAGCCCTAAAAAAACAGTAGCAGGCTGTGTTGCAGGTATTGTAGGCGGCATTATTGCTTCTGTTTTAATTTGGGCTGTATTCAGCAATGTTGCAAGTATTACAATGATGCCGCTGTTAAATTACATATTTGCAGGAGCGGCGTTAGCTGTAATTTCACAGCTTGGAGATCTCAGCGCATCGTTCATAAAGCGTTCACTGAATATTAAAGATTTTGGTAAGCTTTTACCGGGGCATGGTGGTATAGTAGACAGAATGGACAGTGTTTTATTTTGTATTCCGCTTGTATTTGCATTGTCCGCGATAGGCATACTGTAAACAGGAGAAATTTATTGAAAAAAGTAACGATATTGGGAGTCAGCGGGTCGGTAGGACAGCAAACCGTTGATGTAGCTAAAGAATATAAAGACCTTATCAGTGTTGTTTGTATTTCTGCACACACAGATGTGAACACGCTTGCAAAAACCGCTAATGAGCTTAAGCCTAAGTATGTTGCCCTTACTTCCGCTAATGCGGATGTTGAAAAGTTAAGTGCGCTTCTTTGCTATGACGCTGTAATATTGAGCGGGCAGAGCGCGCTGCGTGCAGCGTGTACGGCGGGGGAGCCGGATTTAGTGGCGATTTCCGTGTTGGGAATTGCGGGGCTGCCGGCGTTTGAAGAGTGTTTAAAGCAGCGTATTCCTGTGGCGCTCGCAAACAAGGAATCGCTTGTATGCGGGGCAGAGGTTGTTCAAAAGATGATTAGGGATGCAGGCTCGTTGGTGTTGCCCGTCGACAGCGAACATTCTGCATTATTTCAATGCTTAGGCAATAAATTTGATGTATCAGAGGTGCGTAATTTGTGGATTACTGCCTCAGGCGGACCTTTTCTTAGTTGGAGCAAAGAAGAAATAGAATGTGCGCCGATAGCTCGTGCGCTCAAGCATCCGCGTTGGGCAATGGGGCAAAAAATCACTGTAGATTCAGCGTCACTTGCAAATAAGGGCTTAGAGGTCATAGAAGCACATTTTATGTATAATATGCCTGCGGAGCGCATAAAGGTGTTGATTCATCCGCAAAGTCTTATCCATTCCATGGTGGAATGGAAGGATTATTCGCTTACAGCGCAGCTCGGGCCCGTGGATATGCGAATGCCTATCCAAAAGGCACTTTTATATCCGACTATGTCAGAAAATCCGTGCGTGTCACCGATTGATTTTTATGAAATTTCAAAGCTGGAATTTTCAAAGCCTGATTTTGAGAGGTTTCCGTGTTTGCGGCTCGCGTTTGACGCGATAGAAAGCTCAACCACGGCGGTTTATAATACGGCAAATGAAGAAGCGGTTGCGTGTTACCTAAATGCACAGATTAAATTCGGAAGAATAAGTGAAATCATTGCTGACAGTATGCAGAAGTTTTCAGGACGCCGATTGAACAGCATAGAAGAAATATTAGCGCTTGATAAAGAGGTCAGAGTGTATGTGAGAACGTTGCTGTAATCACATTGGAGGAAAATAATTGCAGATTGTGTTGAGTATTGTGGTCACGCTGCTTGTGCTTACGGCGCTGGTGGTGGCACATGAATTTGGACATTATATAGTTGCAAAGAAGTGCGGAATTAAGGTTTCGGAGTTTGCAATTGGTTTTGGGCCAAAGCTAATTAAGTGGAAGCGCAGTGGTACGGAGTTTTCTATTCGTCCGTTTTTTATCGGCGGATATAATAAATTTGCAGATGATGAAGAAAAAGAGCCTGTTGCAGGAGATTTTCGTGCGGCATCCCTTAAGAGCCGCTTTTTAACTATCATTGCAGGGCCTGCCATGAATGTGATTGTTGCCGTTGTTTTGTCGGCAATATATCTCACCGCAGTAGGGACAATTGTTCCTAAGGTCACAGCCGTGGCGCAAGGCTCATCCGCATATGAAGCAGGTGTGCGGCAGGGTGATATAATTAAAAGCCTTAACGGCGTAAATATTGATTTTTATTATGATTTTCAAGATGCCGCAACGGCGCCGCAGGGCGAAGAACTTCATATTGTGCTTGAACGGGGCGCAGAGAATATAAGCCTTAACATCCCATATGACGGCGAAGCTGCCGAGAATGGACGCAGGACAACGGGCATTTCCATGGGTGGGAACACCGAGGACGGATGGGAACATAAGAGCTTTAATTTTTTTGAAGCATTTGCGCTGAGCTTTAAGTGGCTGTTTTTAATTACGCGTGAAATGATAATGACGCTTGGACGATTGTTTTTCATGGGGCAGGGAATACAGAACATGGCGGGAATTGTCGGAGTTGCGACTATTGTCGGGCAGGCGGCGATGATGGGTATTGAGCAGGTCGTGTATCTGACGGCGATGCTCAGTATAAATCTTGCAATAGTAAATTTATTGCCGATACCTGCACTTGACGGCGGGAAAATTGTACTTTATGCGGTGGAGGGAATACGTAAAAAACCGGCGCCGCCAAAGGTAGAAAATGTGTTAAACATTATCGGCATGGTGTTAATTTTCGGGTTGGCAATTTTCTTGATATTTCAAGATATACAGCGTCTTATTACATAGCTTAAGAAATAGGTGAGTGGTATGAAAACAAAGCAAATCAAAATCGGGGATGTCATAATCGGCGGCGGACATCAAATAACAATACAGTCTATGACCAATACCGACACAAAGGACGTACGCAAAACCGTACAGCAAATTCACGCGTTGGAAGAGGCAGGATGTGAAATTGTACGTTGTGCCGTGCCCGATGCGGAAAGCGCGACGGCGCTGAAAAAAATTAAAGAGCAAATTTCTATTCCGCTTGTTGCGGATGTTCATTTTGATGCACAGACCGCAGTAGCGGCAATAGAAAACGGTGCAGATAAAATACGTATAAATCCGGGTAATATCGGCGGACGCGAAAAAATCGTGCTGGTGGTGGATGCGGCAAAGGCGGCGCACATTCCGATTCGCGTAGGCGTAAATGCAGGCTCGTTATCAAAGGAAATATTAGCAAAGCATGGCGGACCGACCGCAGATGCGTTGGTGCAAAGCGCGCTGCAAAATATACGCGTGTTAGAGCACGCGGGCTTTAATGATATTGTCGTTTCCATCAAATCTTCAAATGTTCCGCTATGCGTGGAAGCCTACAAAAAAGTATCAAAGCAAGTGAATTACCCGCTGCATCTCGGTGTAACAGAGGCGGGCACATATAACATGGCTGTAATTAAATCATCTATTGCTATCGGTGCTTTGATTTTGGCGGACATCGGAGATACGGTGCGTGTTTCGGTAACGGGTGACCCGGTGCAGGAGGTTTATGCCGCGCGTGACATATTAAAAAGCTGCGGTGTGCGTAAATCAGGTGTAGAGATTATTTCTTGCCCAACGTGCGGACGCTGTTCTGTAGACATCGAACGTATAGCTAAGAGCGTGGAAAAATTCACGCAAAACATTAAAATACCTTTGAAAATTGCCGTGATGGGCTGCGCCGTCAACGGCCCCGGGGAAGCGCGCGAGGCGGACATAGGTATCGCAGGCGGCAAGGGCGAAGGCTTGCTGTTTGCGCACGGAAAGATAATAAAAAAGGTGGATGAATTTGATATACTGCCGGAGCTGCGACGTATGATTACAGAATTAGCGGAAGAAAGGAAAGATGAGATTTGAATGCGCTTATAAACAATTTGTCAAATGTAATAGATAAAATAACCAAGGATAAGCGCTTTGTAAATATAATACAGTTTGAACGCGTTGAATTTATATCGGAAAATGCAACCTTGAACGCGTTTTTTAAAACTATCGAGCATCTTTCACCTGTGGATTTTTTAAAACTAAAGCATGAGTTAGAACGGTCGTGTGATGAGAAAATAAAAATTTCACTCGATCAATCTTATTATGCCAACGAACTGCTTGCGAATACCGAAATTACAGAAAAGTATATAAAAGATTTTATTGTTTTATCAAAGCCTACCGTTATGCCGTTTATTGCGTCTGCAAAAATTACGTTGACAGAGCTGTTTTTGGACATTGTGTTTGAAACAGATATGGGAAAGCAGATTTTTTCCACTATGGATTTGAGCTCTTTGGCAGAGCAGTTTTTAAGCGACACATACGGTATAAGCGTCAAGGCGCGGCTTACCGTGTCAGAGGATGTAGAAAGCGGCTATGAAGCGCCTGAAAGGGTTGTACATGAAAGCGCTCCGTCTAAAAAGGCTCACACGCAGGTGCGTACACAAAGCACGGAAGTACAAAAGCCTTCTGTTAATGCCGTCGGTGCAAGAAGTACCGACACAGCTATTGATGCCAAATTGAAAATTTGCGATGTTTTACCGGATACACGCGTTACAATAGAGGGTGAAGTCGTTTGTACCGAAGAAATGGAGCTAAAAAACGGTGAACTGAAAAAATATAAATTTGTATTAAGCGACTATACATCAAGTATAACGTGCTTTTTTATGCAGGGGACCAAATACAGAACCACTCTCAGCGCCCCTAAAAAAGGGCAATGGGTGGTTGTTACCGGTATGTGTGCAGATGATACATATGAACACGAAAAAACCATAAAGGTGCAAAAAATAGGACGTTCTGCTCATAAGGAACGTGAGGACAATGCGGATGTGAAACGGGTAGAACTCCATACGCATACGCAAATGTCGGCACAGGACGGTGTTTCGGATGTCACGAAAATTATTGAGCGAGCGGCAAAGTGGGGGCATAAGGCGATTGCCATTACAGACCATGGTGTGGTGCAGGCATTTCCGGATGCGGCAAATGCCGCGAAAGATGCGGGGATACATCTTATTTACGGTGTAGAGGGCTACATGGTAGATGACACCAAGCGCATATATGATTCATCTAAGCCCAAAAAGTTTGAGGACGAATATGTTGTATTTGACATTGAAACAACGGGGCTTTCGCATATAAATTGTGATATTACAGAAATCGGAGCGGTGCGCGTTATAGGCGGTGAAATAGCGGAGCGCTTTCAAACATTCGTAAAGCCGCGTCATCCGATTCCACCGAGAATTGTTTCGTTGACAGGAATTACAGATGATACCGTAAAGGATGCACCGCAGCCTAAAGAAGCACTTGCCGAGTTCAAACGGTTTTGCGGAGAAGATGCGGTGTTAGTAGCGCACAATTCGGATTTTGATACAAAATTTGTGTTTCATAAATCCAAGGAGTTTGATATTACTTTTAAAAATGATGTGGTAGATTCTTTGGCACTGTGCCGTCTTGCTTTTCCAAAGCTGAAAAATCATAAATTAGATACGGTTGCTGCGCATTTGCGTATTCAGCTGGATCATCACAGAGCGGTCAATGATGCGGTTTGCACTGCAAATATCATGTGTGCTTGTTTTAAGGAATTCAGAAAACAGGGCGCAGAGGATATGCAGGGCGTGAACAAGCTTTTTACGGAACATTCAAATGGTAAAAACGCAAAATCATATCATATTATATTGCTTTGTAAAAATAAGCAGGGACTTAAAAATTTATATAAGTTAATTTCATATTCGCATTTAGATTATTTTTATCGCAAACCGCGTATGCCTAAAAGTGTGATAGAAGCCCACAGAGAGGGACTGATTATTGGCTCGGCGTGTGAGGCGGGCGAGCTTTATCAGGCAATGCTTGCAGGAAAAGATGAAAAAAAGCTGCTTGAAATCGCGTCATTTTATGATTATCTCGAGATTCAGCCGGTAGGAAACAATGAATTCATGGTGAAAAGCGGGCTGCTGGCAGGAACAGATGATATACGCCGATTAAACAAACGTATTGTGGAAATCGGCAAAAAACTTAATCGTTTGGTTGCGGCAACGTGTGACGTTCACTTTCTTGAGCCGCAGGATGAGTATTTTCGCCG
>JAVXIJ010000001.1:38608-47792 GCA_036648415.1 Christensenella sp. | reverse complement strand
GCTTGCATATAAAACCGCAAAAGAAAAGTACGGAGATCCATTACCTGAGCTTATCAATGCGCGGCTCATGCGTGAGCTTGATTCCATTGTGTCGCATGGTTTTGCAGTGCTTTATTACAGTGCACATTTGTTGGTGAAAAAATCTAACGAGGATGGTTACCTTGTTGGCTCAAGAGGGTCTGTCGGGTCAAGCTTTGCGGCAGCGATGACGGGCATTACAGAGGTTAATCCGTTACCGCCGCATTACGTGTGCCCAAAATGCAAGCATTCGGATTTCAATGTAGATAAGGAAAAATATCCGTCCGGGGTAGATTTACCGGATGAGATATGCCCTCAATGCGGCTCAAAATATCTTAAGGATGGTTACGATATTCCGTTTGAAGTGTTTTTAGGCATTGATGCGGATAAAGTTCCTGATATAGACCTTAACTTTTCGGGGGAATATCAAGCGATTGCGCATAAATATACAGAAGTTTTATTTGGAAAAGGGCATGTGTTTCGCGCGGGCACAATCAGTGCAATTAAGGATAAAATTGCTTATGGATATGTAAAAAAATTCTTGGAGCAAACAGGTACTAAAGCAAATGAAGCAGAGATAAATCGTCTGGTACAAGGTGTTTCGGGTGCTAAAAAAACCACAGGGCAGCACCCCGGCGGAATTGTAATTGTGCCGCATGATATGGAAATTTATGATTTTACACCGGTGCAAAAACCGGCTGATTCTGCGGAAGCGGAATGGGTAACGACGCATTTTGATTTTAATTCTATGCACGATATTTTAATTAAGCTTGATATTTTAGGGCATGATGTACCCACTATCATTAGGCTTTTGCAGGACGCAACGGGCATTGACCCGCTTACTATACCGCTGGATGACAAACCTACAATGCAGCTTTTTTCGGGGTTAAAGCCATTGGGTTTAAAAGCTAAAGACTTACTCGGAATAAAAACAGGCACTCTTGGCATTCCTGAATTCGGCACGAAGTTTGTACGGCAGATGCTTATGGAAACAAAGCCGACGACCATGTCTGAAATTGTTCGTATAAGCGGACTTTCACATGGTACCGATGTGTGGATAGGCAATGCGCAGGAGCTCATAAAAGCGGGAACCTGTACGTTGAAAGAGGCAATTTGTACGCGTGATGATATTATGAACTATTTGGTCGACAGAGGCGTTGAAAAGCGTATGGCGTTTTTTATAATGGAAGCTGTGAGAAAAGGAAAAGTTGCAAAAAACGGCTTTACAGAAGATATGCAAAAAGCGCTTGAGGATGCGCACATTTCTCAGTGGTTTATTGAGTCATGCAATAAAATTAAATATATGTTTCCTAAAGCTCATGCGGTCGCGTATGTTACAATGGCATACCGTATTGCTTATTGTAAGGTGCACCACCCCGAAGCGTTTTATTCGTCATACTTTACTGTCAGAGCTAAGGATTTTGATTCTTCTTATGTTTTAGGAGGATTAGATGATATAAAAAAGAACTGGCAAGCGATTGAAAACAACGGAGATGCAACAAACAACGAAAAAAACATGGCGGTAATGCTTGAGGTTGCCTGCGAAATGTATTTGCGCGGGTATCATTTTTTACCGGTGGATCTTAACAAATCCGATGCCCGAAAGTTCTTGATTGAAGAGAACGGTCTTAGGCTGCCGTTTATGTCCATTGCCAAACTCGGAGAAAATGCGGCGTTAAATATTGTTGATGAACGTGAGAAGGGAGCATTTCTTTCGATAGAGGATTTAAAAAAACGCGCACATCTCAGCGCTTCTGTAATTGAGGATATGCAAAATATGGGAACGCTCACGGGTATGTCGCAAACTAATCAGTTAAGTTTGTTTGATTTTTAATATTACGTGCAGACTTGTGTTTTGTAATTGACTATTTCGGCGCGCGGCTATATAATATACAAGTGAGTTTTTAACTGTATACATTGCAGTTTTTCTTTTTCACTGCGGATGAGAGATTTGATTTTTTGTCTGACAATCAAAAGGTAGGAGGAACGATTGATGAAGAAACGTAGCTTAGTCGGAATCATTGCAACGTTTATTATCATTGCTTTGTTGTGTTTTGTTGTCATCAACGGTTTCAGTGTTGGAGTTTATGATGTCAAGCCGCTCAACGGTATTCAGCAAGGGCTGGATCTTACAGGCGGTGTATACACTGTATATCAGGCAACGGATACATCAGTGGAAGATTTTGACAATAAAATGGATGGGGCAATTTTAATTTTGCGCGATAGGTTAGACGCAAAGGGCTTTACAGAGGCAACCATCACCAAACAGGGAACTGATAAAATTCGTGTGGAAATCCCAATCAACAGCACAAGCGAGATTAAGGATCCAAACGAGGTGGCAAAGTTTATAGGAACACCTGCAAAGTTAGAGTTTGTAGGGCCTGACGGGGTAACAATCCTTGAGGGCGGTGATATTGAAAAAGCGCAGGCAATGCGAAATTCCCAAAACATGGAGTATGCTGTAAGCTTTGAACTCAGTGATGAGGGCAGTAAAAAGTTTGCAGAGGCAACAAATAAATTTTTAGGACAGACTATTTCTATAACGGTGGATGGAACGCCTATTTCGTCACCGACTGTTAATTCGCCGATTACAGGCGGCAAAGGCGAAATTTCAGGCAACTTCACGCTTGAAAGCGCGCAAGACCTTGCAATGCAGATTGAAAGTGGTGCGCTGCCATTGGATTTACAGGAAATAGAAGTACGCTCTATCAGCGCTACATTAGGGTTTAACGCGCTGCAAAACAGTATATTTGCCGGAATTGTCGGATTGCTGATTTTGTTTGCGTTTATCATTATTTATTACAGACTTCCGGGTGTTGTGGCATCAATGGCGCTCATAGTATATGTGTGCTTTGTGCTGTTGATGATTGCAAGTGTGCCGGGCGTACAGCTTACATTGCCGGGTATCGCAGGTATCATACTTGGTATAGGCATGGCGGTAGATGCGAACGTTATTATTTTTGAGCGCTTCAAAGAAGAGTTCAGAACAGGAAAAACGCTCAGAACATCCTTTAATGCGGGCTTCCAAAAGGCATTTGTTACGATACTTGACTCAAACGTTACAACGCTTATCTGCGCGATTGTGCTTGCTGTGTTTGGCACAGGAACGTTAAAAAGCTTTGCATACACATTGATTATCAGTATTTTGGTTTCCATGCTTTCGGCACTTGTTATTACAAAAGGAATACTGAAAATGTTTATAAACCTAAACATCAAAAATCCCAACGTCTTTATGCGTAAAGCGCGGCAAATTCGCGAAGCGGCAAAGGCGGAAAAGGAAGGGGGTGTTGCGCAATGATCACAAAACATTTTAAAAAGTTTTTGCTTATTCCTATTGTGATTATAATAATCGGGATCATATTCGGTGTTGTAAACGGCGGGCTGAACCTCGGTCTTGATTTTACAGGCGGAAGTATTATCACCATTGATATGAAGGGTGAGTTTGATACCGGCGTGTTGCAAAAGGCCCTAAACAATAACAGCGTCGGGGATTCTACAATTGTTAAATCCGGTGAGGGTTATACAGAAGCAGAAATTCGTATGCGCGACCTTAATGATGAAGAGCTTCAGGCGACAACAAATGAAGCGATTTTAGCAGAGGTACAGCAAACATACCCGGATGCCGCTATTCTCACAGTGGATAAAGTCGGCGGAACAGCCAGCGCAGAGCTTATAAGAAATGCGTTTTTGGCGGTAGCGATTGCCTGCGTGTTAATGCTCATATATATATGGATACGTTTTCAGCTTTATAACGGTATCAGCGCAGTGTTGATGCTTATTCACGATGTAGCCATTATGATTGCATTTATGACAATCCTGCGTGTGCAGATTAACAGCGCGTTTATTGCGGCGTGTCTGACGATTGTCGGATATTCAATAAACAACACAATCGTTATTTTTGACAGAGTAAGGGATAATTTAAAATCTCCTACAGTCAAAAAGCTTCCGCGCAGTGAAATTGCCGACATCAGCATTAAAGAAACATTGACAAGAACAATGAATACGTCTATTACAACGCTGATTATGATTGTGGCACTTTATGTTTTGGGTGTACCCGCAATCAAAGAGTTTGCGTTCCCGATTATCGTGGGGCTGTTGGCGGGCACATATTCATCCGTATTCCTTGCCGCACCTATGTGGGCAAAAATGTCAGACTTTTTTGAAAAACGTAAAAAGCAGAAAAGTCAGGCTAAACCCAAGGCGAAAGAAAAGACAAATAAAAAAGCAGCAAAAGCATGAACGATAGAAAAGACCTTCGCATTCGGAGGTCTTTTTTCTAAAAGGAAATTATATGAGATATGTACTAAAACAGAAACCACAATTAAACAGTGATGCGAGCATAATTTCGGAGCTGCAAAAACAATTCGAAATATCTGCGCTTACCGCTTCTTTGTTATGTGCGCGCGGCATAGACAGTGTTGATAAAGCAGAAGCATTTCTTCACCCGTCCTTAGAACAGCTGCATGATCCGTTTTTATTTGAAGATATGCATGACGCCGTAAATACTGTAAAGCACATGATTTCCACAAAAAGTAAAATATGCGTATATGGAGATTATGATGCGGACGGAATATCTGCAAGCGCAATTCTTTATAAGACACTCTTAAAGCTGGGTGCCGACGTCGAGGTTTTTTTGCCAAACCGCATGGAGCATGGTTATGGCCTGTCATTAGAAAATGTTGAACGACTGAAAGGCATCTCTTTGCTCATTACTGTGGATTGCGGAATCACCGCTGTTGCGGAAATTGCGCGCGCAAAAGAGCTTGGAATTGTCGTAATACTCACAGATCACCATGAATGCCCGCATGTCTTACCGCAAGCAGATTATATATTAGACCCTAAGCGCCCGGGTGAAACATATCCGTTTGATGCGCTGTGCGGTGCAGGGGTGGCGTTTAAGCTGGCTCAAGCACTTTTAGGCGATGCTGCGCTTAATTATCTGGATATTGCCGCACTGGGAACTATTGCGGATATTGTGCCGTTGACAGGTGAGAACAGAGCGATTGCGGCATTAGGGTTGCTGCGCATGAATGAGCAGCCTAACAGCGGTATCGGCGCGCTGTGCAAACGCGCGTGCAATAAGCACGCAACAGAAATCGATGCACAAACGGTTTCATTTGTGCTTGCTCCGCGCATAAATGCCGCGGGAAGAATATCCACGGCTAAGGTGGCATTTGAATTACTTACAGATAGTGATAAGTCGCGGCTTGATACATTAGCAGAAGAACTGTGTACGCTTAATATAGATAGGCAGCAAAGGCAAGAAAAGGTTATCTTTGAAGCGTTAAAGCTGCAAGAGCAAGAAGCAGCAACAGATAGAATTATTATTTTATATAAGAAAGATTGGGATATTGGAATTGTCGGGCTGGCGGCATCTAAGGTAGCAGAACAATATGCACGTCCCACAATTTTATTGGGAGAAACAGAAGCGGGAGTGTATACAGGTTCTGCGCGCAGTATTGCGGGTGTAAATATTTATGAAGCGCTAAATTCGCAAATAAATTTATTTGAAAGATTTGGCGGTCATGCGGCGGCGGCAGGAGTAACAATAAAAGAAGAACATTTGCCACAGCTTAAGCATCGCCTCAATGAGTATTTAAAGGAGCATTATGCGGATGATGTTTTTCGCCCGTTAAAAACTTATGATATAAAGATTACTCCCGCAGATGCAACTGCTGCGTTTATATCTGAGCTTAATACGCTAAAACCGTTTGGATGCAATAATGAGCAAGTAGAGCTGCTTATTAAAAGCGCAAAGCTCACGGATATAAAATCTATCGGGGATGATAAACACGCAAAATTTCAAATCACAAAAAACGGAATCGGCGTTAATGCGATTAAATTCGGCGTGCCGGCAGAGGACATCCCAACGCATGCAGATATAGTTGGAACCTTGAGCATTAACACATTTGACATGAAGCCGCAGATGATAGTAAATACATTTTCGTATGATGAAACACTCGCGCAACGCCTGGATAAGGCGAAAGCGTACGTTAAAAATATTGACGCACAGTATTGTGATAAAAAAAGCTATTTTTCAGAGCGCGATAAGCTGCTTGAAGTATATTCTGTTTTAAAAGGAATAAGCGATAAAAATATATCTTTTGCAAATAACAGTGCGTTTGTATTGCTTCTGCAAAAACATGTAAACGATGTTACGGTGGAGCATATTGCCTTTGCCGTTACTGTATTTGAGGAAATTGGTTTGCTAAGCATACAAAAAAATGATAGAATACACATTATAATAAGTACGGAAAAGTGCGATCTTATGAAAAGTGACGTATATAAAAAGTTTTTAGGGGAGAACTGACATGGATTTAAAAACAAAAATCAGAAACATCAACGATTTTCCGGAAGAAGGCGTGATATTTCGTGATATTACAACCTTAATAAAAGATCCGACGGCATTTGCCTATGTTACTGATATGTTTGTAAAAAGTGTGGAAAATCAGAATATTGATATGATTGTAGTGCTTGATGCGCGCGGTTTTTTATTTGGCTCGCCTGTGGCATATTTGCTGAAAAAAGGAATTGTTCCGATACGCAAAGAGGGCAAGCTTCCGGCGGCGTCTTACAGTGTGGAATATTGTTTGGAATACGGCACAGGAACGCTGGAAATGCATAAGGATGCAATTAAAAGCGGAATGCGGATTGCAATTTTCGATGATTTGCTGGCTACGGGGGGCACGGCAAAAGCGGCTTGCGAGCTTGTTAAGCTTGCAGGTGGGGAAGTTGTGTCACTAAATTTCGTGATTGAATTAAATGATTTACAAGGAAGACAAGAGCTTTCGGGTTATGATGTTTATTCATTAGTACAGTATTGATGAAAGAGGGTTTGGGTGTGGAATACTACCAAGAGTTTATAAGACGGCACAAATTAGAATATAATCCGTCGGTAGAAAAGGCGTTCGCATTAGCAGAAAAAGCCCACGAGGGGCAGTTTAGGCATTCCGGCGAGCCTTTTTTTACGCATCCTCTTGCAGTAGCGGATATTGTCGCTGATTTAGGGCTGGATGACGTTACAATCATTGCAACAATATTGCATGATGCAGTAGAAGATACTGCACTTACGACCGAGGACATCGGCAAGGAATTTACACCTGAAATTGCAAAGCTGGTAGACGGAGTTACAAAGCTTAATAATTATGATTTTAAAACGCGTGAGGAACAACAATGGGAAAGCCTTAGAAAAATGTTTCTGGCAATGGCGTCGGATATTCGCGTTGTAATAATTAAGCTTGCAGACAGGCTGCATAATATGCGCACCCTAAAATACCAGTCCGAGAACAAACAGATTGAAAAAGCCACTGAAACATTGGAAATATACGCTCCTCTTGCGCACCGCTTAGGTATCAGCACCATTAAGTGGGAGCTTGAAGACCTTTCCTTAAAATTTTTACAGCCTGATGAATACTTTGAAATTGCTAACAAAATTGCTTTTACGCGCACAGAACGCGAAAAACAAATAAATTCAGTAATTGTAAAGCTTGAAGATAAGCTTTCCGAAATGAAAATCAAGGCGGAGATTGAAGGCCGTCCTAAGCATATTTACAGCATTTACAAAAAAATGAGGGATAAGCACAAGGTTTTTGAAGAAGTATATGATTTAATTGCAATCAGAATAATTGTAGCGAACATTAAAGATTGTTACGGCGTTTTGGGCATTGTACACACTATGTGGAAGCCTATTCCGCTGCGTTTCAAGGATTATATTGCCGTGCCGAAGCAGAATATGTACCAATCTCTGCATACGACATTATTAGGCGAGGACGGCAAGCCGTTTGAAGTGCAAATCAGGACATATGATATGCATAGAACTGCGGAATATGGAATTGCGGCTCATTGGAAATATAAAGAGGGCGGCAAGGAAAGCGCAATGGATAACAAGCTGGCGTGGCTGCGCGAGCTTATGGAGTGGCAGACAGACCTTAAAGATTCAAAAGAATTTATGGAAACGCTGAAAGTAGATATTTTCGCGGATAATGTTTTTGTGTTTACTCCAAAAGGGGATGTCAAAGATTTTGTAGCGGGGGCGACGCCGCTTGATTTTGCGTACAGCGTGCACAGCGCAATAGGAAACAAGTGCGTGGGCGCAAAAATCAACGGAAAAATCGTTCCGCTTGACTACACCCTGCAAACGGGTGATATTGTTGAAATTGTGACTTCTAATTCGGCAACGCCAAGCAGAGATTGGATGAAATCTGTAAAAACTGCACAGGCGCGCAGCAAAATTAAGCAATGGTTTAAAAAGCAGCTTAAGGAAGAAAACATTGTAAAGGGTCGTGAATTACTGGAAAAAGAAGCAAAGCGGCAGGGGTATGCGCTGCATGATTTGTTTAAGTCTGATTGGTTGAGCGTGATTTATAAACGTTTTACGTTAAATTCGCAGGATGATATGTGCGCGGCAATTGGCTATGGGGCACTGTCTGTAAATCAAGTATTGAGCAAGCTAATTGAGCAATACAGAATGTCGAACAAAATCGAATCGGGCTCGGATGTACTAAAGATTGTTAAACGCACAGGCAGTGGTGCAGAGGAAGATGTTACGGTAAAGGGCAGCGCAGGGCTTGCGGTGCGTTTTGCTAAATGCTGCAATCCTGTTCCGGGGGATGATATTGTAGGCTATATAACCCGTGGACGCGGCGTATGTGTGCATACAAAAACGTGCAGAAATCTGCGTGATGTGGATGAGGAGCGCGTGATTGCGGTTGCTTGGGCGGGAGATCAAAAGACTTCCTATAATGTCGAAATGCAAATTGTAGCGGATGACAGGTCAGGGCTTATGGTTGAAATTGCGCAGGCGATGTATAATATGGGCAGAGATATTACCGCGATAAATGCACATTCAGCTAAAAACGGCGTGGCGTCTATTTCGCTTAGGACAAACATCACTTCTGTTGATGACCTAAGTGATGTCATGAACCGTTTAAATAACCTAAAAGGTGTGCGAGAAGTATACCGCGTGAATTACTGAAAGATAAAGGAGCATAAAATGAAGATAATTTCGATATTAACGGGCAGCTTGCTCGAAAACACATATATTGTCTATGACGAATCTTCTAAAAAAGCGATGGTGATAGACCCGGGCGCGGATGCGTGGAAAATCGAGAAGAAAATTGACGAACTAAATTTGAAACCGGAATATATATTGTTGACGCATGGGCAC
>JAVXIJ010000001.1:0-38598 GCA_036648415.1 Christensenella sp. | reverse complement strand
TGCGGTAGATGCCATAAAAGATAAATACGGTGCAAAAATTGCTGTACATGAAGCAGACGCGAGGATGCTTACATCTGCGCGTCACAATCTTTCGAGCTTTATTGGCGAACCGTTCAACGCATATGGGGCAGATGTATTGCTTAAAGACGGAGATGTAATTGAAACAGATGGTTTGAGGCTAAAGGTTTTGCATACCCCGGGGCATTCACAGGGAAGTGTGTGCTTTATTGCCGATGATGTGATTTTTTCAGGAGATACTCTTTTTGCAGGTTCTATAGGCAGAACAGATTTTCCTGATAGCAGTCCCGAGCAAATGCGTGAATCACTTGAACGTCTCAAAGGGTTAAAGGGCGATTATGTAGTTTACCCGGGGCATGACGAGCAAACAACGCTCGCCGAAGAAAAATTGACAAATCCATATTTAGGACGGTAGTATATGTTTTCAGTTTACACCGATATGCCGGCGTATTTTAATGATATTTGCGATGAAATAAGATTGTTTTTACCGGAAGAAAAGCATATAGAACAATTAAATACAAGCGAACTTATAAATGTCGGAGGTATGCTGCGGCATTTATTTTGGTGCGAGAATAATACATGGCATAATTCGGTTGAATATTATGTTGACGGGGTGCTTGCGGCGTCTAAAGAGGAAACGCCTGATTTTACAGATAAAAACGGCAATGCGGCAGATGTTAATGACGATACGTTGTCGGCAAAAAAGCTTAAAAAACACGCGGCAAAGTGTTTGATATATGATGTTTTGCAGCAATACCACAAAAAAAGTATGCCGTGGGGCTCACTTACAGGCATTCGCCCGACTAAGCTTTTGCGTGATATTATCAAAACGCACGGTGCGGAAGAGGCACATGAAATTTTTGTGAAAACATATCATGTATCAGAGGCTAAGACGCAGCTTGCGGAAGCTATTTGTGCGGTGCAAAAGCCGTTTATTAACAATACAGACGGACAAGCTATAGATATTTATATCGGAATCCCTTTTTGTGTATCAAGATGTAAATATTGCTCATTTATCTCGCGCGATTTAAAATTCAATGAAACAATCAAGGAGCAATATTTGCCTTGCCTATTGCATGAAATGGATGCAATGCACGAGTCTGTAAATAAATATAACTTGCGGGCGGTTTACATAGGCGGAGGCACGCCCACCGCGCTGTGCGAAAAGGATTTGGAAGCAGTACTTAAAAAAACGAACGAATTATTCGGCAACCGTATAGAATTTACAGTGGAAGCGGGAAGGCCAGATACTGTAACAAATGCAAAGCTTAAATTGTTAAAGGAATACGGGGTGAAGCGCATAAGCATAAACGCACAAACGACCAACGACGCAACACTTGAGCGCATAGGCAGAAAGCATACAGCGGCAGAATTTGCCGACGCGTTTGCACGGGCAAAACAGATGGATTTTGAAAGTATAAATACAGATATTATTTTAGGGCTGCCGAATGAAACGGTTAAAGATGTGGAAAATACACTTGCCGATTTAATGCAATTCGAGCCTGATAATGTAACGGTGCACACGCTTGCGCTCAAAAATTCGTCTGAATTTGCGCTGGAAACGCAAAATGATTTACCGAATGCCGCGGAAGTTTCACGCATGGTTGAATACTCACAGTATTTTTTGTCGGAGGCGGGGTATTTACCGTATTATTTGTATCGGCAAAAATATATGAGCGGGAATTTAGAGAATGTAGGGTTTACAAAGCCGGGGAAAGAGTGTATTTATAACATTGACGTGATGGAAGAAACGGTAAGCAATTTGGCCTTCGGCGCGGGCGGGATTTCCAAACGCTTATTTCCGGAAATTAACCTTATAAAACGCGCCCCGAATGTAAAAGACCTCAAAAATTATATCGAACGCACCGATGAAATGATTGCGCGAAAAAAAGACCTGTTTTAGTGCTTATCTGTATGTGTGTTTGGTTGACACAGCAAGTTTTTATAGTTATAATAAAGGCATTGGAAAAGGCATTGATATGGAGAGTAACCGTATACCTTGCGCCTAAGAGAGCAGCTGTCGCGGCTGAAAGCGGCTGTGCGTTTAAAATACGGCGAATAACACCATGGAGCTTCTTATGTGAAAGCAATCGGCAATTAGCTTAGGACGCAGGTCGGCGTTATCGACATGAGTGGAAAAACACTGTTAATTTTGTTTTTCAATATGGGTGGTACCGCGGGTTTTTTTAAACTTCGTCCCTAAAATGTTTTTTAGGACGTTGTTTTTTTATTTATCGGCGGAGCAAAACACAAAAGCTCATCATAATGTGTAATTATTTAAGGAAAAGCTTATTCGGAGGTATTTAAGTGGTAATAAAAGCGCCTAAGGGCACAAAAGATGTTCTCCCTCAAGAGAGCTATAAATGGCATCATGTTGAACAGCTTGCACGAAAAATCGCGGCGTTGTCGGGTTATCGAGAGGTACGCACTCCTGTATTTGAACATACAGAGCTTTTTTTGCGTGGTGTCGGAGATACTACAGATATTGTTCAAAAGGAAATGTATACCTTTACAGATAAAGGGGAGCGTTCGCTCACATTAAAGCCCGAGGGTACGGCGGGCGTGGTGCGCGCATTCTTAGAGGGCGGGCTTCCGTCAAGTGCGCAGCCCACAAAGATGTACTATATAACGCCGGTGTTCAGATATGAAAAACCACAGTCGGGGCGCTTAAGAGAGCATCATCAGTTTGGTGTTGAGGTGTTTGGCGCGCAGGATGCAAGTGTAGATGCCGAAGTTATAAATTTGGCGCTTACGCTTCTTGGTGAGCTTGGCTTGCATGACTTGCGGCTAAATATAAACAGTATCGGCTGTGACAAATGCCGCCCGCAATATAATGAAGTTCTAAAGGAATATTTGCACAGCAACATTGACTCGTTATGTGAATCCTGCAAGCAAAGATTAGAGCACAATCCGCTTAGAGCGCTTGATTGCAAGGAACAAGGTTGTCAGCAGGTTGTTAAAAATGCACCCCTTATGATTGAGTCTTTATGTGAGGATTGTTCTGCGCATTTTGAAACGCTGAAACAATATCTCGGCTCACTTGGTATTGCATACAAAGTTAATCCGCTTATCGTTCGCGGACTTGATTATTATACAAAAACTGTATTTGAGATTATTTCGGACAGCATCGGAGCACAGGGAACTGTGTGCGGCGGCGGACGTTATGATAAGCTGATTAAGCAAGTCGGCGGGCCCGATATGGCGGGAATCGGCTTTGGTATGGGAATAGAGCGGTTGCTTTTGGTGATGGAAAACGAACATATAGAAATTGAATGCCCGTCTGTGACAGACGTATATTTATGTACACATGGTGATGAAGCGCGTTTGCGTGCGGCAGTGCTCACGCGTGACCTTCGTGCGGCGGGAATAAAGGCAGACATGGATCACTGTGCGCGCAGTATAAAAGCGCAGTTTAAATATGCCGACAAGCTTAACGTAAGGTTTACGGTCGTTCTCGGCGAGGATGAAATTAAAAATAATACGGCAGTGCTGAAAACTATGGCGACAGGTGAAGAACGCATAATAAGTCAAGACGACATTAAAAAATTTATATAAAGAATTTATAGTTTGGGAGAGTAAAAATGGGAGAATTTTTAGGCGATTGGAAAAGAACTGCACTATGTGCTGAATTTACAAAGGATGACATCGGCAGAGAGGTTACGCTTATGGGTTGGGCGGATACTCGCCGTGACCTCGGCGGGCTTGCATTTGTAGACCTGCGCGACCGCTCGGGAATAATGCAGATTGTTTTTAACGAATCTGTGTTTGAGGGCGATTTTGATAAGGTAGGGAGCATTCGCAGCGAATATGTACTTGCTGTAAAGGGCGAAATAGTAGAGCGCTCCGCAGAAACGATAAATGCTAAGCTGCCTACAGGGTTAATAGAAATAAAGGTGCGCGAGCTTAAAATATTAAGCAAATCAGAAACTCCGCCCTTTGAAATTGCCGATGGTGCAAAGGTTCGCGAAGAACTGCGGCTTAAATATCGTTATCTTGATTTGCGGCGTCCCGATATGCAGAAAAATTTGATGCTGCGTAACAAAATTGCAAATTCAGCACGGGCATATTTATCAGAAAACGGTTTTTTAGATATTGAAACGCCTATGCTGCAAAAGAGCACGCCTGAGGGTGCAAGAGATTATCTTGTACCGTCGCGTATTCATGCCGGAAGCTTTTATGCACTGCCGCAGTCGCCGCAGTTATTCAAACAGATTTTGATGATTTCGGGCTATGACAGGTATTTTCAAATCACAAAATGTTTCCGTGACGAGGATTTAAGAGCGGACAGACAGCCTGAATTTACACAAATAGATACCGAGCTGTCATTTGTGGAGGCAGACGATGTGATGGGCGTGCATGAGGGGCTCATAGCGCGTGTGTTCAAAGAAGTTATGGATATTGATGTGAAGCTGCCGCTAAAGCGTATTTGTTATAAAGATGCAATGAATCGCTATGGCAGTGATAAGCCCGATACGCGCTTTGGGTTGGAGCTTAAGGACGTAAGTGATATTGTCGAAAAAAGCGCTTTTAAAGTGTTTAGCTCTGTTGTTAAAAATGGCGGAAGCGTTCGTGCTGTCAATGCAAAGGGTTGTGCAAATATACTTGCGCGCCGTGAAATTGACGCGCTTGTGGATTTTGTAAAAATCTATGGCGCGAAGGGGATGGCGTGGATTTCTATTCGTGAAGATGGGCTAAACTCACCTATTACAAAGTTTATGACCGAGGAAGAAATTGCCGCTATTATGGAGCGCACAGACGGACAGGTTGGGGATATAATATTCTTTGTAGGCGATAAAAATTCCGTTGTTTATGATTCATTAGGTGCGCTGCGCTTGAAGCTGGCAGAAAAGTTAGAGCTTATAAAAGAAAACACGTGGGATCTCTTGTGGGTAACGGAATTTCCGCTGTTTGAATACAGCGAAGAGGAAAAACGCTATGTTGCAAAGCATCATCCGTTTACATCGCCTATGGATGAAGATATTGATAAGGTTATAAGTGACCCTGAAAATGCGCGCGCTAAAGCATATGATATTGTTCTTAACGGAAACGAAATCGGCGGCGGCAGTATCAGAATACATAGTACAGAGCTTCAAGAGAAAATGCTTGAAGCACTTGGATTTTCTAAGGAAGAGGCATGGAATCGTTTTGGGTTCTTGCTTGAGGCGCTTAAATACGGTACACCTCCGCACGGCGGACTTGCATATGGGCTGGACCGCATGGCAATGCTTATGGCGGGTGCAGAATCAATTCGTGACGTAATCGCTTTCCCAAAAGTACAGAATGCGTCTGATTTAATGTCAAAAGCACCTGATGTGGTAGATAAAAAACAGCTGCGAGAGCTGCACATAAAAGTGGATGAAGATTGATGCTTGATGTTTCGCGTACGGCTGCGCTCATAGGAGATATGGGCGTACAAAAACTAAAAAATGCCTGCGTTGCCGTGTTTGGTATAGGCGGTGTAGGCTCATATGCGGCAGAAGCGCTTGCGCGCGCGGGTGTAGGCACGCTTTGTCTTATAGATAATGATGTCGTAAAGCCGTCAAACTGTAACAGGCAGTTGGCAGCGCTTGACTCCACTATCGGCAAAAAAAAGACAGACGTGATGGCGAAGCGCGTGCTGGATATAAATCCTGATATAAATGTCATCGTACATGATGTTTTTTATGATGCTGATATGTCAGAATGTATTTTTTCGCAAAAGCTTGATTTTGTGGTGGATGCAATTGACAGTATCCGTTCAAAAGAAAGCTTGATTTTAGAGTGCTTTGCAAGAAAAATAGAAATGATTTCATCAATGGGTGCAGGAAATAAGCTATATCCCGAGCGTTTTGAAGTTATTGATATTTTCAAAACAAAGTATGACCCAATCGCAAAGATATTGCGTAAGCGTTTGCGTGAAGCGGGAATACAAAGGCTTAATGTGGTGTGTTCAGATGAGCAGCCACAAAAAACAACGCTTAATGATGAGGGAAAACAAGTGCCCGCAAGCATTTCATTTGTTCCGTCGGTGTGTGGGCTGATAATGGCGGGAGTTGCGGTGCGCTATATAGCAGGAGTGAAAGCATGAAGGAAGCAGGACTGGTTGTAAAGGTTGATGATGACAGGGCATATGTGTTGTTTGAGCGCACATCAGCGTGTTCAAAATGCGGCGCGTGCGGTATGCTGAGCGGGCAAAAAGACATCACCGTTACCATGAAAAACACACTGGACGTAAAGCCCGAGGATAGGGTAGAAGTGCAGTTCACAAGCAAGAATGCGTTATCGTCATCTGCGATAGCTTATATTTTCCCGCTGCTGATGCTGTTTTTGGGAGTGTTTGCGGGATATGTGATTCCGCAAAATGTATTTCCCGTAAAGGATGTATTAGCCGCCATACTCGGAATTGTTTTTACAGCCGTATCATTTGTAATTTTAAAGCTGCTTAATCCTTACTTTAAAAAGAAATTTGCCGATGTATATACTATGGTTAAAATTGTTGATGAAAGTGAGCAAAACAAGTGTTCCTGAAACGAATAGAGCTCAATGGGTTCAAATCTTTTTGTAATAAAAAAGAGATTATTATAAATAAGGGAATTACGGGTGTGGTCGGCCCTAACGGCAGCGGCAAAAGTAATATTGCCGATGCTTTGCGTTGGGTTTTAGGTGAGCAAAGCTCTAAAAACTTACGTGGGACGAGTATGCAGGACGTCATTTTCAACGGAACGCAAACGCGCAGCAAAAAGGGTTATTGCGAGGTTGCGCTTATTTTTGATAACGCGGATATGCGTATCAAGTCGGATTACACAGAAATTTCGGTTAAACGCAAAATGTATCGCTCGGGCGAAAGCGAATATTCAATCAACAATGCAGGCTGCCGTCTAAAGGATATACTTGAGCTTTTTCGTGATACAGGAATAGGCAGAGAAGGTTATTCAATAATCGGGCAGGGAAAAATAGATGAAATATTAACAAGTAAGGCTACAGAGCGCCGCAAGGTTTTTGAAGAAGCCGCGGGCATCATGAAATACCGCGTTCGCAAAGAAGAAGCTGAGCGTAATCTGCGTAAAACAAGCGAAAACGTAACGCGTATTGACGATATTATTTCAGAGCTTTCCACACAAATAGAACCGCTGGAAAAGCAAATGAATGAAGCACGCGGATATTTACAATTGCGGGATCATCTAAAAGAACTTGAAATCAATTTGTATTTATATCAATACGATAAAACCGGTGAACGCATTTTAAAAACCGAAGAACAGGTAAAGGAAAACGAGCAGGAATACAGTGACCTTACAGAGCAAATAAATTGTGAAAACGAACGCGTCGCAGGAATCAAAAAACAGCTTTTGAGCATTCAACAAGAGATTGAAAATCACAGCGCTGCACTTTCGGGATATATGAGCGAGCAGGAACGTTTAAAGGGTTCGCTGAATTTGTTGGAGGAAAAAGAAAACACACATATTGCAACAACTCGCAGTAATAATGAGAAACGTGACGATTATGAGGCGCAAATTGCAGCAAACGGTGAGAAATTGCACGAAATAAATGCACAAATTGCAGCAAAAAATGCGCTAATTGACGAAAAATATGCACAAATTTCGGCGTTTCGCAATCAAATTGAAGAGCTTACAGGCAAATCAGGGTATGTGCAAGAAGGCATTGAAACCGTCCGTGCCGAAGTAGAAAATGCGCGCAGTGTTTTGCAAACTATGCTGATTGATTTCAGTGAAAAGCAAATCAAAGCTGAAGTTTTGACACAGAAAAAAGAACAGGCGCTTGCAGAAACAAAAAAATATAAAAGTCATATAGATGAGTTAAAAAAACAGGCGGAGTTTTTTAGGTCTGACGCTTCTATATGTGAAGAAAAAGGTGCAGCTCTGCGGTTATCAATGAATGAAGCAACGCAGACTTTAAAAAATTTGCAACAGGAGAGCGTTGAAGCCGAAAATAAAAAAGCGGATGCTACACGTGAATTAAGTGAGGATACGTCGCGTTTAAAGCTGCTCAGCGATATGCGCGATGAATATGAGGGATATTTTGACAGCGTCAAATCACTGCTGAAAAACGCAAAAAATGTTCCCGAAATAAGCGGAAAAGTTAAAGGTGTGCTTGCGGAGCTTATTGATGTACCAAAAAAGTATGAAACACCTATCGAGATAATATTAGGAAATGCGCTGCAAAATGTTGTGGTGGAAAATGATACGGATGCAAGAGATATTATAGCGTTTTTGCGCAAAAGAAATTTGGGACGTGTTACATTTTTGCCTACGCAGTCCTTAAAAACGCGGTATTTGCAAAAAAATGAGCGTGCGCTGCTTTCGGAAGACGGCGTGGAATGTGTCGCCGCAGAAGCGATTATTTGCGCGGAGGATATACGACCCGCGGTGGATTTTTTGCTGGCGCGCACTGTGATTGTGCGTGACATGGACAGCGCCATAAAGCTGATGCGTAAAACAGATTATGCTTTTCGCGCGGTTACCATGGACGGGGATTTTATAAAACCCGGCGGTGTTATAACGGGCGGAAGTCTTAAAAATACTAAAACAGGTTTGCTTTCACGCAAACGCATGGCACAGGAGCTTGCAGAAAGTGTTGAAGATAACAAAAAGAAATTAAGCGCGCTCAATGTTGAGTGCGAGCGCTGTCATCAAAAATCAGATGAAGCACAAAAGATTCAGCAAAATGTATTGCAGGAATTGCGTGAACAGGAAATAAAGACTGCGGAAGTAAAACAAAAGCTACAGTCTGCACAAAGCTTGTTTGCCGATAATGAGCGCGCAGCAACAGAGCTTAATGATACGTATGACGCAGTATGCTCGGATGTTGAGGAAATGAACCTCTTGATAAAAACGCTTGCGCAGGACACAGCGCAGGCACAAACAGATTTTGATGTATTAAAGGAACGGATGGAAAAATCGGAAGCGCACGCGGCGGGGGTTGCTGCGCAGGGTGCTGAAATTAAAGAAGCGCTTTCCGCGCAGGAGCTTCAGCAAACTGAGCTGACAAACGAAAAAAATATGCTGTTAAAGGAAGCTGAGCATTTACGTTTTTCGCTTACACAGGCAAAAAATGATTTAGCACAGCTTGAAAGTCAAAACACTGCTCTTTCTGCTGAATTAAAGGATTTGACGCACGCAAAGGCAGAGCTAAGAGGGCAGCTGGATGAAATTTTGGAAGCTATAAGATGTGCGGGCGAACAGTCACGCGAGAAGCTTACGCTGCGCGATAATCTAAATACACAAACAGAAGAAGCGGCGCAAAAAGCCGAGGAGTTTTCGGCGCAAAAAGACAGACTTATCGAACAAAAGTATAAGTATATTGCAAACAAAGAGAAATTAGAGCTTGCGCGAGAAAATTATCAAACTAAGCTATGGGATGATTATGGACTGACATATGCAAATGCGCTGCCGTTTAAGCAGGAGTTTGCGTATCAGCAGTCGGTTAAAGAAATAGATGATATAAAGGAAAGCATTCGTGAGATGGGTGCGGTTAACCCAAACGCAATAGAGGATTACACGCGTGTGCGTGAGCGTTATGACAATTTGACATTGCAACGCGAGGATTTGATTGCTGCCGGAAACGATTTACAGATAGTTATAAATAATCTGCTTTCAGGCATGAAAGAGAGCTTTCGTGAAAAATTTGCGCTTATCAATGAAAGCTTTGTAAAGACGTTTAAAGAGTTATTCGGCGGCGGAGTGGCGAAGCTTGAGCTTGTAGGCGATGATGATGATTTGATGGAATGCGGTGTAGAAATAATCGCGGAGCCACCCGGTAAAAAGCTACAAAATATACAGCTTCTTTCGGGCGGAGAAAAAGCGCTTACGGCGATTGCGCTGTTGTTTGCAATGCTGCACATTAACCCATCACCGATTTGTTTGTTAGATGAAATTGATGCACCGCTTGACGATGCAAATGTTATTCGTTTTTCAGAATATTTAAAATCATTGTCAAACAATTTACAGTTTATTTTAATTACGCACAGAAAACCATCAATGGCAATCTGCGATACGCTTTATGGTATTGCAATGCAGGAACAGGGTGTATCTGATATTGTATCGGTACAAATTTAAAGGAAACGGAGTAAAACAATGGGGCTTTTTGATAAATTAAAGGAACGTGTCAATAAAACGCGCGCGAGTTTTTCCGCAAAGGTTAACAATGTAATTAAAAATTTCAGAAAAGTTGATGAGGATTTTTTTGAGGAATTGGAAGAGGCGTTGATTTTATCGGATATTGGATATACAACGACGAGCAAGGTAATTGAAACTTTGCGCGACCGAGTTAAAGAAAACAAGGTTACGGAATCCGACCAAATAAAAGAGATGCTCATAGCTATTCTTGCCGATTATATGAACGCAGAACCGCTGCTGACGCAAAAACCAACCGTAATGCTTATAGTAGGGGTGAACGGCGTGGGCAAGACTACAGCCATAGGTAAGCTTACAAATTATTATAATGCGCAAGGTAAAAAGGTATTGCTTGCGGCGGCGGATACCTTTCGCGCGGCGGCGGCAGAGCAGCTTTCGATATGGGGGGAGCGCACAAATACACGCGTTATTAAGTATGCGGAGGGCGCAGACCCTGCGGCGGTTGTATATGATGCTATTGACGCGGCTAAGCACGCGGATGTGGATTTGCTGATAATTGATACAGCGGGCAGATTGCACAACAAAAAGAATTTGATGAGCGAGCTTGAAAAAATCAATCGTGTAATAGATAAAGAGTACAGTGAGGCGCAGCGTGAAACTTTTCTTGTGGTGGACGCCACAACCGGACAGAATGCTATTTCGCAAACAGAGGTGTTCAATGAAAGCGTTAATCTTACCGGAATCATACTTACAAAGCTTGACGGCACGGCAAAGGGCGGCGTGGTATGCGCGGTTAAGGACATGACGGGTGTGCCTGTACGCTTTATAGGTGTGGGCGAGGGAGTAGATGATTTACAGCTGTTTGATGCGCGTGAATTTGCAACGGCAATTTTAGAATAGGTGTAAAGGTTTAGTACTTGACATATAACGCTTAAACGTTTATAATAAGGCAGGTGTAAAGGTGAAGTGCTTTACATCTGTCTTTTTGAATGGCGGTATATTATGAAACATGAAAAAGATTTGAGCTTGAGCCTGTATTATGATTTTTACGGTGAGTTTTTGACGGAAAAACAGGCGCATATATTCGGTCTTTACTATAACGATGATTATTCATTGGCGGAAATTGCGCAGGAAGCGGGTATTTCGCGGCAAGGCGTGCTTGACACCCTACAGCGTGCGCAGGCAAAGCTTATGGATATGGAAAACAAGCTCGGCTTGGTTTCAAAGCAGATGCAAGAGGAGAAATAAATGGCATTTGAAGGTATTGCGGAAAAACTTCAAAACGTATTTAAAAAGCTGACATCCCGCGGTAAGCTTTCGGAAAGCGACATTAAGGCGGCGATGCGCGAGGTAAAGCTCGTGCTTTTGGAAGCGGATGTAAACTTTTTGGTGGTGAAAAAATTCATCAAGGAGCTTTCGGAAAAGGCAGTGGGAGAGAAAATTCTCGACAGTCTTACTCCCGGGCAACAGGTTATAAAGCTTGTGCGAGATGAGCTTACAGAGCTTTTAGGCGGGAAACAGGCTGAAATAAAGATAGCGGGAGCGCCGCCCACGGTGGTGCTTATGATGGGGCTTCAGGGTGCAGGCAAAACGACATTTTGTGCAAAGCTTGCGGGTTATTACAAGAAAAAAGGTAAAAAGCCATTGTTGGTGGCATGCGATATTTATCGCCCCGCAGCTATAAAGCAGCTGCATGTTGTGGGCGAACAGGTCGGTGTGGACGTTTTTGATTTGGGACAGGATAATGCTTCTAAAATATATAAAGAAGCACTAAAGCAGGCTACAAAGCTTGGCTGTGATTTTATAATTGTGGATACGGCAGGTCGTTTACACATTGATGATGAAATGATGGCAGAATTAAAAGACCTTAAAGCAACGGCACATCCAACGGAAACATTGCTTGTGCTGGATGCTATGACGGGGCAGGATGCTGTCAATGCGGCTACAACCTTTAACGACAACATCGGAATTGACGGGGTGGTGCTCACCAAAATAGACGGCGATACACGAGGCGGCGCGGCAATGTCTGTGCGTGCGGTGACAGGAAAGCCAATAAAATTTGCGGGTATAGGCGAAAAGCTTATAGATATAGAGCCATTTCATCCGGATCGTATGGCATCAAGAATACTCGGCATGGGTGATGTGATGTCACTCATTGAAAAAGCAGAATCTTCCTTTGAAGAAAAAAGCGCATTGGAGCTGCAAAAAAAGATTGCAAAGGATCAGCTTACATTGGAAGATTTTCTTGAGCAATTGGAGCAATTTCAGGATATGGGCTCTATGAGTGATGTTTTGGCGATGATGCCGGGCGGAAACAAATTAAAGGGAATGACTGTTGACGAAAAACAGCTTGAGCGCACAAAGGCGATTGTGAAATCCATGACGCGGGAAGAACGTTTGAACCCGCAGGTTATAAATGCGTCACGCAGACGCAGAATCAGTGCGGGAAGCGGCACAACTGTGCAGGATGTAAACAGGCTGCTCAATCAATTTGACCAAATGAAAAAAATGCTTAAACAGTTTTCGGGTAAGGGCGGAAAACGGCGCGGAATGATGAAAATGCCTTTTTAAAAGTGTACAACCGCGTTAGCGGTAAAATAAAAAAGTTTTATAAAGAAAATATTTGGAGGTATATTATGTCAGTAAAAATCAGATTAAAGAGAATTGGTTCTAAAAAAAGACCGTTTTACAGAATGGTAGTAGCAGATGAAAGAGCACCTCGTGACGGCAAATACATTGAAGCACTTGGTTATTATGACCCAATCACAAAGGATTTGAAGCTTGATAACGAGAAGGCTCAAAGCTGGATCGGCAACGGTGCACAGCCTACCGATACCGCTCGCGCGTTACTCAAAAAAAGCGGCGCGATCAACTAAGAAGGGTGAGCAACAATGCGTGAATTAGTGGAATATATCGCTAAAAATTTAGTGGATGACCCGAGTGCGGTATGCGTTAAAGAGCGTGAGGAAGAAAATGCGTTTATTTTAGAGCTTACTGTTGCTCCTGATGATATGGGCAAGGTTATCGGCAAGCAGGGGAGAATTGCGCGGGCAATTCGCACCGTTGTAAAAGCCGCAACTACAAAATCTGCTAAAAAATATATTGTTGAGATTATATGACAGAATATTTTGAGCTTGGGCGTATTCTTAAGCCACAGGGTATTAAAGGCGAAATAAAGTTTGATGCATACACGGATGATTTATCGCGTTTTGAGAATCTGACGTTTGCGTATTTCAAAAACGCGGATTATGAACGTGTAGAAATCGAAAGCTCGCGTGTAGATGCGCATTATGCGTATCTGAAGCTTTTGGGATGTGACGACAGAGATGCAGCAGAAAAACTGCGCGGGAAAGCCTTATATATCGACAGGGCGCACGCCGCAAAGCTGCCGCAGGGCGCTTATTATGTGGCGGATCTTATAGGCTGCACGATAATTGATGAGCAGGGTGTGCAGATCGGCGTTTTGCAGGACATATTACAAAACGGTGCGGTGGATGTGTACAGTGTTAAGACAACGACCGGAATATGTATGTTCCCGGCTTTAAAACAGGTAGTGCTTACGCGTGATATTGAAAAGCGTGTAATAACGGTGGACGCACAAAAATTATCAGAGGTTGCGATTTATGATATTTAACTGTCTGACAATTTTCCCCGAGATGTTTACTGCTTTTACAAGCACAAGTCTTTGTGAAAAGGCTATAAGTAAGGGTATTATAGAAATTAACACTGTTAATTTCAGAGATTATACACAAGATAAGCATAACCGTGTGGATGCGTACCCGTTTGGCGGAGGAGCAGGTATGCTGCTTATGCCACAGCCGTTGTTTAGTTGCTTTTCAGCGCTTGCAAAACGCTACGATGGCAAGAAGACGCGTAACGTTTACATGAGTCCTGCGGGGGCGATGTTGACGCAAAGCAAGGCTGAGGAATTGGCGGAGTATGACGTGGTAAACGTGCTGTGCGGGCATTATGAAGGTGTAGACCAACGCGTGCTTGATAATTTGATAGATGAAGAAATATCTATCGGAGATTATGTACTTACAGGCGGAGAGCTTCCGGCGATGGTGCTGATGGATTGCGTAATGCGTTACGTGCCGAATGTATTGTCAAACGATGAATCCACCGCTGAAGAAAGCTTTTGCGGCGGATTGCTGGAATATCCGCAATATACGCGCCCGTCATCGTTTGAGGGAATGGATGTGCCGGAGGTATTGCTTAGCGGTCATCATAAAAATATCGCGGCGTGGCAGAAAGAGCAAGCTTTGAAACGGACACTTGAGCGTCGCTCGGAGCTTTTAGAAACGGCGACTCTTACTGAAAAAGACAAAGAGATACTTGATAAACTTAGAAAACAACCTTGATATTTATGTCAAGTTGTGATAAACTTTTAATGTTTTGAATCAGGATGGTCCGCTGCTCGGATTTGCGAGTAAGAACGTCTGCAACGGAAGGAGGAATTCAAAATGAACGATATTATTAAATCAGTAGAAGCAGAACAGCTTAAATCGGATTTACCGGTACTGAAAATCGGCGATACTTTAAAGGTATATGTAAAGGTTGTCGAGGGTCAGCGTGAGAGATTACAGGCATTTGAGGGGTATTTAATCGCTCAAAAGGGCGGCGGTCTTTCAGAAACTATTACGGTACGCCGTGTGTCTTACGGCATTGGTGTGGAAAGAACATTTCCGATTCACTCGCCTCGTGTGGATAAAATCGAAGTGCTTCGCCACGGTCGTGTGCGCAGAGCAAAATTATTTTATTTGCGTGACAGAGTCGGCAAATCGGCAAAGATTAGAGAATCGTAAAAAACGGGGGGCGATATGCCCCCATTTTTTTTATAAAACATGAAACGGCAGGAGGAAATGAGTTTGGATATTCAATGGTATCCCGGTCATATGACAAAGGCCCGCCGACAATTAAAAGAAAAATTAAAGGTTGTGGATATGGTTATAGAGGTGCTGGATGCGCGTGCGCCTTACACCTCGCTTAATCCTGATTTTGACGACCTTTTTTCCAATAAAACACGTTTTTACATATTAAACAAAGCAGATTTGGCAGACGGAAGTATCACCAAAAGTTGGCTTAGTTATTTTGCGAAAAAAGGAATAGACGCGGTCAGCTTTTCCACAGTAAAAGGGAACACGGAACGGTTGAAAAAGAGCATTGTGGACTCGGCGGCGGAGATTTTAAAGCGTTACAGCGATCGCGGCATGAACAAAACCTTGCGCTGCACGGTAGTGGGTATTCCCAATGTAGGCAAATCCGCAATCTTGAATCGTTTAGCGGGCGACAGAAAGCTTAAAGAAGGAAATAAGCCGGGCGTTACAAAGACGCTTCAGTGGGCAAAAATAGATGGGCATCTTGAGATTATGGATACACCCGGGCTATTGTGGCCGAAATTTAAAGACGAAAGAACGGGTGCGCTTATAGCGCTTATAGGAAGTGTAAAGCTTGATATTTTAGATGAGGAGGGATTGGCTTTTTATCTTATCGGCTTTTTAAAACAGCTTGCACCGCAGCTGCTGAAAGAGCGATATAAGCTTGAAGATTTGGATAAAAGTGATTTTGAATTATTAGAGGATATATGTAAAAAACGCGGATTTCTATTAAGAGGCGGTGAATATGACACAGAGCGTGCCGCAAATACGATACTTGATGAATTTAAAAACGGAAAGCTCGGAAGAATTTCATTTGAAAGACCGGAGTGAACAATGGGAAAAAGGGAAGATGCGTGGAAAGAAAAGCTTGAATGTATGACCGCTTATGAGCGTGTACATTGGGAGCGTGGGGAAATGGTTGCAGGCATTGACGAGGTCGGCAGAGGACCGCTTGCAGGGCCTGTGGTGGCGGCATGCGTTATAATGCCTAAGGATGACCTTATACTCGGAATAGATGATTCAAAAAAAGTATCAGAGAAGCGCAGGGAAGCGTTATATGATATAATAGTAAGCAAAGCGGTTGATTATTCGGTGAGCGTGGTGGATAATAAAGTAATAGATGATATAAACATCTTAAACGCGGCGCGCAAGGCTTTTGAAAATGCGCTTGAGGGACTTCATGTTACGCCCGATCATGTATATACCGATGCAATGACGATTAAAACGGATATTCCGTATACGTCGCTTATAAAGGGTGACGCAAAGGTATACACTATTGCGGCGGCATCTATTGTGGCAAAGGTTACAAGAGATAGAATAATGAGAGAATATGACAAGCTGTATCCGCAATATTCGTTCGCACAAAACAAGGGCTATGGCACGAAGGCTCATTATGAGGCACTTAGCGCGTACGGAATGCTTGATATACATAGGAGAACATTTCTGAGAAAGTTTTTTGTAAATGATTGACAAGCAAAGGATCGGAAAAGTCGGCGAGAACGCTGTATGCAGATATATACTTGACAAGGGCATGAAGCTCCTTGCGAGGAATTACCGTGCTCAAAAGGGTGAGATTGACCTTATTGCGCAGGATGAGGACACGCTTGTATTTATTGAAGTGAAAACGCGTTCTAATGCTAATTACGGCACGGCGGCAGATGCTGTAGGGTATAAAAAGCAGCAGATGATTATAAAAACAGCGCAATGCTTTATTGCGGAGCGCAGCCTTTATGATTCCAATGTACGGTTTGATGTTGCAGAGGTTGCTTTAAATAAAAAACAAAGCAGTGTTCATTACATTATGGACGCTTTTATGCTGTAAAATGGTGGTATAATATGAAAGCACAGAGTGAATTGATAGTATGGTTTAGTGTATTAGGAATCATTTTTTTATTTTTGATTGCCTATTTATATTACGGAAAAAAATATAAAAATCCTTTTGAAGCACCTATAGAAGTAGGTAAGCTTTTCATTATTTTTGTAATATTTGCTCTTTTAATGCGGCTTGCACTTGCAGCTTCTATGCCCGGATATGTGACGGACATGGATTGCTTTAAAGCATGGGCGAACGGGGCATATAGCGGTGGAATTGAAAATTTTTATACGAGTGATTTCTTTGCGGATTACCCGCCGATTTACATTTATGTGCTGTACTTTTTAGGCTTTTTGCAAAACACATTTGGGCTTAATATCAGCGGGCAGGAGTTTGCGCTGCTTATTCATATCCCCGCTATTATTTGTGATATTGTCGTCGCATATGCAGTTTATCGCATTGCTTTGCAAAAATTTAAACCGAATACCGCACTGTTGTTGAGCACGTTGATATTGTTTAACCCTGCCGTGATTTTCAACTCGAGCATATGGGGGCAAATAGACATCATTTTGACATTGATGCTTGTGCTTGTGATTTGGCTTCTTGTAAAAGACAGGCTTATATGGGCGTCGATTGCTTTTATTGTGGCTTTTTTATTAAAGCCGCAGGCGATTATGATTTTTCCCATTCTTGCTTTTGTGTTTATACGAAAAATTATCCTTTCACAAAATCGAAAAAAAGCGGTGCTCACTTTACTTATTTCTGTCGGAGCTATGATAGGCTTGTTTTTCTTGATACCTTTGCCTTTTGGGGCGAATCAAGAACCATTGTGGCTGGTAAAGCAGTTTTTGAATACGATGGGGCAGTATAATCAAGCAACGCTTAACGCTTTTAATATTTTTGCGCTGCTCGGTCAGAACTTTATTCCCGCGGCGCAGGCAGTATTTTTAGGAATACCCGCAAATGTTTGGGGATTTATCATGATTGGCGCGGTTTGTTTATATTCGCTGTATCTATATGTAAAAAATCCCAAAAAAGAATTTTTGTTTGCACTTGCGGCATTTATCATTATGGGTGTATTTGCACTTGGACACGGTATGCACGACCGTTATTTATTCCCCGTGCCGATACTGCTGCTTTTTGCTTTTATATTTATGAAGGACAAGAGGCTGATATGGCCTGTGATCTTAACATCTGTTGCATTGCTTTTAAATCAAAGTGTTTCGCTGTTTTATTATCAGACGATGATTCCTATCGAATGGACGGTATCTGTTTCCGCTGTGTGCATGGCAATTTTCATTTATACAGCATATGTAATTACAAGGCTTGCGTTAAAGCCTGTGCAAGAAAAGGCGGAGGATACCTATGATGCCGCTATGGAAATGCTTCCGAAGCCTCCTGCGCAAATGCGGCTTGAGGGCTTTAAAGAAAAAAGAACGCTTACCAAAAAAGACGGTATTTTGATGTTGGCGATCACGGTGATTTATGCAGTCGTGGCATTTACTAATTTAGGGGCATTTGAGATTCCCGACACACCGTTTGAGCTTAATAAAAACACCGTAGTAGCTGAGTTTTCGCACACAGAGCAAATTTCAACTATTGAGTATTATGCAGGGTACGGCGAGGCGAAATTTGAAGTGTTTTCTTCAGAGGACGGCATAAGCTATGCTCCTGTGGTTTTAGAAAATCGCAGCGGAACTTTTTCACAAATCGATCATAAATTCGGTGATATGTATAAATGGAAAATTTATACTGCCGATATTGATGCAAAATATGTAAAGATAGAGCCGCGTGCAGGTGAAATGCCTGTTCTTGAGGTGGCGTTTAAGGATAAGAAAGGGAACTTGCTTACGCCCGAAAAAACCGTGCCGACAGCGGCTGCTGCGCTGTTTGATGAGCAAGCGCTTGTGCCTGCGGAATCAACATATATGACTGATTTTTATTTCGATGAAATTTATCATGTGAGAACGGCATATGAAAACATTCACGGAATTGAGCCTTATGAAATAACGCACCCTCCGCTGGGCAAGATAATTCTTGCAAGCGGCATACAAATGTTTGGGATGAATCCGTTTGGATGGCGTTTTATGGGCACATTTGCGGGGGTGTTGATGCTGCCCGTATTATACATATTTGCAAAGTTGTTGTTCAAAAAAAGTAAATACGCGGCAATTGCGGCAATTTTATTTGCTGTTGATTTTATGCATTTTGCACAGACAAGAATAGGCACTATAGACAGCTACAGTGTTTTATGGATAATGCTTATGTACCTATTCATGTACATGTTTACGCAGAGTAATTTCAATAGGCAAAAAATATCGAAAACGCTTATACCGCTGGCACTGTGCGGGCTGTTTTTCGGCATAGGTGCCGCTACTAAGTGGCTGTGTATTTATGCCGGAGCGGGTTTAGCTGTCATATTTGCCATGACGCTTTATAAGCGATATAAAGAATATAAATTTGCGAAAAAACAGTTGAATGCATATGAAAATGATAAATTTAACGAAGCGCCGTGCGACGGTTCGTTCAGTATTGCCGAATGTGCGTCTATTGTGCAAAAATTCAAAGTTACAATAGCACTGATTTTCTGTTGGTGCGTGCTGTTCTTTATTGTTGTACCTGCAATTATTTATGTGGCGTCCTATTATCCATATACGGTTGTGACACAAGGAGAAGCATACAAATTTATTGTGCCTTATGATTTAAAAGAGCATCACAGTATTATCGGCAATCAGTATTATATGTTGAATTATCATTCGACATTAAATCCCGATGCGGTTCATCCGTTTGCGTCCATGTGGTATACGTGGCCGGCAGATGCGCGTCCGCTGTTGTTTTTCAGTGAGCACAATGATTTGACAGGCACGGTTTCTACGCTGTCAACAATGGGAAATCCGCTTATTTGGTGGTCCGGAGTGGTTGCTTGCATTTGGCTTGTTATTGATTCCGCACGCGGAAAGCACAGGAATTACGGCGTGGCATTTACAGCAATCGCTGTACTTTCGCAGTTTATGCCGTGGTGGTTTGTTACGCGCGAGGTGTTCATATATCATTATTTTGCAACGGTGCCGTTTCTTATTATTTTGATAGTATATTGGCTGAAAAATATAGAAAGTGATTTTAAATACGGAAAATATTTTACAGTCGGATTTGTAATTGCTTGTATTGCGATGTTTGTGTTTTTCTATCCGGTAATTACGGGAATACCGTTCAACAAAGAATATATTTCAGCGTTGAGATGGCTGCCGTCATGGCCTTTTTATGGCTAACGGTAAAAGGAGGAAGTGAAATGCTCGCTAAGGTTCTGAGCTTTGGGCTTATGGGTATTGACGGATATCCCGTTTTGGTGGAAACGGATGTCTATAACGGCTTGCCTGCATATGAGCTTGTCGGGCTGCCGGATGCCGCTGTAAAGGAATCAAAAGAACGCGTGCGTTCTGCAATCAAAAATTCGGGATTTACATACCCGACAAAGCGCATTACCGTAAATCTTGCTCCCGCCGATTTGAAAAAAGAAGGCCCGATGTATGATCTTGCAATTGCCGTGGGGCTTTTAGCGGCGAGCGACCAAGTGTTGCCTGATTTATTAAAATACATGGTGATTTTCGGAGAATTATCACTTAACGGGGATGTGCGTCCTGTAAACGGAATCCTTCCGATGGTGATTGAAGCGCGTGAGCGCGGGTTTAACCTTATGGTTGTACCGTGGGAAAATGCGCAGGAAGCAAGCTATATCAGCGACATTAAAATATTGCCGATTAAACATTTGAGAGAGCTTGCGGCAATTTTAAATAAACAAACGCGGCCTGATTTTTTCCCGCCGTCACAGTGGAATCCGCCAAGTGATATACAAAAGCCCGAGGTGGATTTTGCCGACGTTAAGGGGCAGGAAAAAGCAAAACGCGCAATGGAGATTGCCGCGGCAGGCGGACACAATATATTATTGATAGGACCTCCCGGGTCTGGTAAAAGTATGCTTGCAAAAGCGCTTCCCGGAATATTACCTGATTTTGCATTTTCAGAGGCGCTTGAGGTGACGAAAATACATTCTATTGCGGGGGAATTAAAAAATCGCAAGCAGGAAATTGTCGGCACACGCCCGTTTCGCAGCCCGCATCACACTTCATCTGCGGTTGCAATCACAGGCGGCGGGATAAAGAGCAGACCGGGAGAGATAAGCCTTGCACACAGAGGAGTATTATATTTTGATGAATTGCCTGAATTTAGCAGAGATATATTAGAGGCGCTGCGCCAGCCGCTTGAAGATGGTACTATTTCTATTTCGCGCGCCAATATGAAGGTAAGCTATCCTGCTGATTTTATGTTTGTGGCGTCTATGAATCCATGCCCATGCGGAAATTTTGGCTCTGACACAGTGGAATGCAGGTGTACACCAAACCAAATATCACGGTATTTGTCTAAAATTTCAGGACCGCTGCTGGACAGAATTGATTTGCACGTGGAAATGGGCAGAGTTGATTATGATGATATGCATCACGGACGCGAGCAGGAAAAATCGCAGTGCGTGCGGCAGCGCGTAAATGCTGCAAGAAATTTACAAATAGAACGTTATAAAGACAGCGGCAAATTTTGCAATGCACAGCTTTCTTCCGCACAATTAAAGCAATATTGCGCTGTGGAGCCTCAAGCGGAGACATTGCTTAAAGCTGCATATGAAAAATTAAATTTGAGCGCTCGTTCATATACACGGGTGCTGCTTACTGCACGTACAATTGCAGATCTTGATGAAAGCGGTACTGTGCAGGCGGCGCATATTGCAGAAGCAATCCAATACAGAACATTAGACAGAAAGTATTGGGGGAATATATATGACTGAAATAACTCAAGAAGAGAGATATTGGTTATGGCTTTCCACCGTTGACGGCATAGGTCCTGTGCGGTTTTATGATACACTGAGTGCGTTTACAGATATTGGAAGCGCATTTCATGCGTGCGATGAAATAGCAAAAAAGGTAAGAAATATAGGGCCGCAGCAGGGCAGTAATTTACGCAAATGCGCTAATGAGGGATATATAGATAATATTATAGAATTGCTTGAACGCAAAAATATAAAAGTTATCACTCGACTTAATCAAGATTATCCACACACGCTTGCGGAAATAGAAAATCCGCCGCCGGTGCTGTTTTATAAGGGTACGCTGCCAAATTTTGACGGGATGTCATGCGCAATTGTCGGTTCGCGCAAGCCAACTAAAAATGGATTTTGTGCCGTGCGCGAAATCGCCGCCGGACTTGCGGGGCATGGGGCTGTGATAGTTTCGGGGATGGCTCGCGGCATTGATACCGCGGCACACATGGGCGCGCTTGATTCATCCGGCATAACCGCCGCTGTATTAGGCTGCGGAGTGGATGTTATTTATCCTGCCGAAAATAAAAAGCTATATGAACAAATTATTGAAACGGGAGCTGTAATTTCAGAGTTTATGCCCGGAACAGAGCCAAAGCCGCAATTTTTCCCGCAGCGCAACCGAATAGTAGCGGGACTTGCACAAGCGCTTGTGGCAGGAGAGGGCGGGGAGAAAAGCGGTGCGCGTATAACTGTGGATTATGCCTTAAAACAAGGCAAGGATGTGTGCGCGTTGGCGTGCGATTTAAAATCTACGGTTGCTAAATTACCACTGTATTTAATGGATTCGGGCGCGCCGGCTGTTAAAAATACTGCTGACGTTATGAATGTCCTTGGATGGCAAATAAGTGAAGCTCATATTTCACAAAAAAATATGAATAATGCAAATAAGCTTGATTTATCGGAAGCACAGATATATAATCTGCTTTTAAAGGAGAATTTATCTGCGGGGGAGCTTGCTGCCGAAACGGAGCTGACCATGAAGGACATAAATACGGTGCTCACAGTGATGGAGCTTAAGGGACTTATTGAGGGAATACCGGGAGATAAATTTAGAATTAACAGTTAATTTACATACGATATTAGTTAATTAGAGTATAATACATATTATAGAAGCATTTGGAGGGAACGAATGGTAAAGGAAGCGACCGAAAATACAAAAAATATTGTCGCAAAGAAACCAACGGTGAAAAAAGCTGTTGCTAAGAAAACGACAGCCAAAAAAACGCCCGCAAAAAAATCAGTGAAAAAGGCTGCACCTACACAAAAATTAGTTATTGTAGAATCTCCTGCAAAGGCAAAGACAATTGAGAAATTTTTGGGTAAGGGTTTTGCGGTACGCGCGTCTAACGGGCATTTACGTGATCTTCCAAAGAGCAAAATCGGTGTGGATGTAGAAAACAATTTTGAGCCGCAGTATACAACTATCAGAGGAAAAGCGCAGCTTATAAAGGCGCTGAAGGCTGAAGCAAAAAAATCATCAAAAGTATATCTTGCAACAGACCCTGACCGTGAGGGTGAGGCAATATCTTGGCATATTGCCAATATTTTGGGGCTTGACCCCGCAGTGGTCAGCCGTATTGAATTTAACGAAATAACAAAGGATGCGGTTACAACCGCTATAAAGGAACCTCGCAAAATTGATATGGACAGGGTTGCTGCGCAGCAGGCGCGCCGTGTGCTTGATAGATTGGTGGGCTATAAGCTAAGCCCGTTGCTTTGGCGTAAGGTGAGAAAAGGGCTTTCGGCGGGTCGCGTGCAAAGTGTTACCGTGAAAGTCATTGTGGACCGCGAAAATGAAATTCGTGCATTTAAACCTGAGGAATTTTGGACGGTAAGTGCGAATTTAAAGAAAGAAAAACAGGAATTTGAAGCTAAATATTATGGCGTGGGCAATGAAAAAGCCGCACTTGCAACGAAGGCAGATGCGCAGGCGGTGCTTGATGCCGTAAAGGATGCGGATTTTGTGGTTTCTAAGGTCAAAACAGGAACGCGCAAAAAAAATGCACTGCCGCCGTTTACAACGAGCTTCTTACAGCAATCTGCGTCGGGTAAGCTTGGATATACTGCGAAAAAAACAATGATGCTGGCACAGATGCTTTATGAAGGCGTGCCGCTTAAGGGCGCTAATACAGTAGGGCTTATTACATATATGAGAACAGATTCTACGCGTATTTCCAAAGAAGCACAGGATATGGCGTTAGGCTACATTAAAGCAACTTTCGGTGAAGAATATGCGCCCGAAACACCTAATGTATATCGGAGCAGAAAAAATGCACAGGACGCGCATGAGGCAATTCGTCCGACATATATTGAAAATACACCGGAGAGCATAAAGCAATATCTTACAAATGACCAGTTTAAATTATACAAGTTGATTTATACACGTTTTTTGGCAAGTCAAATGATGCCTGCACAATTTGAAACCCTAAGCTATGACTTTGACGCAAACGGGCAAACCTTTAAAGCAAGCGGTTCGCGCGTATTATTTAAAGGACATCTTGCCGTGTATGATTCAAAAACTGATGATGATGACCAGAAGATGCTGCCTAAGGCCGATGAAGGCGAGATACTTGAGTGCTTGGGCGTAACACCTAAGCAAAACTTTACGCAGCCGCCTGCAAGATATACAGAAGCGGCGCTTATAAAGTTTCTTGAGGAACGCGGAATAGGGCGTCCGAGTACATATGCGCCTATTATTTCCACTATACAGGACAGGGGCTATGTTGCAAAAGAAGCAAAGTCATTTATGCCAACGGAGTTAGGCGAAATTGTAACGGATTTGATGGCAAAGAATTTTGCCGATATTGTGGATATTACATTTACAGCGGATATGGAAGAAAAGCTTGACGGTGTGGAGCAAAACGGAAATGATTGGAAGAAAGTAATCGGAGAGTTTTATAAACCGTTTGAAAAGGATCTTGAAAACGGCGAAAAAAACATTGAAGCGATAGTGATACCGGAAGTGGTTTCTGACATTATTTGCGAAAAATGCGGGGCTAACATGGTTTATAAAACAGGAAGATTCGGTGAGTTTTTGGCATGTCCGAATTACCCTGAGTGCAAAAACACTAAAGCTATAGTGAAAAAAATCGACGTGCCGTGCCCTAAATGCGGCGGCGAGGTTGTTATTAAGCGCGGCGGAAAATCAGGCAAAAGTTTTTACGGATGTGCGAATTATCCTACCTGTGATTTTGTTTCTTGGGATAAACCGCTTGCGGAAAAGTGCCCCGAATGCGGCGCGTATATGGTGGAATCTAAATTTCGTTACGGCGGCGGTAAGACATATAAAAAATGTTCTAACGCGGAATGTATAACGAATCAGAAGAAAAATACAAATGCAAAAAAAGAAGATTAACATAATAGGAGCGGGACTTGCCGGTTGCGAATGTGCATATCAGCTTGCAAAACGCGGCTTGCGTGTACGGCTCTATGAAATGAAACCTAAAAAGATGTCAGAGGCGCATACATCTGAATTGTTTGCAGAGCTTGTGTGCAGTAATTCATTGCGCTCTAATAGGATTTTTAATGCAGTAGGACTGTTAAAAGAAGAGATGCGCCTTTTGGACAGTCTTATTATGCGGGCGTCGGATGCCACAAGCGTGCGTGCAGGCGGGGCGCTTGCGGTCAACAGGCATGATTTTTCAGATTATGTTACGCGTGAAATGCAAGCAAATGATTTGATTGAAATTGTTTCGGAAGAGGTTACAGATTTATCGCGTTTCGACGGTGAAATGGTGATAATTGCAAGTGGGCCGCTTACGTCGGATGCTTTATCTGACAGTATAAAAGTGCTTACAGGTGAAAACAGGCTGCATTTTTTTGACGCTGCGGCACCCATTGTATCGGGTGACAGCATAGATATGCAGCGCGCATTTTTTGCGTCACGCTATGAGCATGGCGGGGATGACTATATAAATTGTCCGATGACGCGTGAGGAATATGAGATATTTTATCAGGCGCTTATTTCGGCAGAATGCGCTGTACAAAAGGATTTTGAACGACACGGGGTATTTGAAGGGTGTATGCCTATTGAAACGATGGCTTCACGCGGGCATGAAACCATGCTTTTCGGACCTTTGAAGCCCAAAGGACTTGTTGACCCACAGACGGGTTGTGAACCATTTGCGGTGGTACAGCTGCGCCGTGAGGATGCAAACGGCAGTATGTATAATTTAGTAGGGTTTCAGACGCATCTGAAATTTCCCGAGCAAAAGCGTGTATTTGGGTTGATTCCTGCACTTAATAATGCTGAATTTTTGCGTTATGGAGTAATGCACAGAAATACATTTTTAAATGCACCCAAGCTGCTTGATAAATATTACAGGCTAAAGCAAAATACAGATATTCGTTTTGCGGGGCAGATTACAGGTGTGGAAGGGTATATTGAAAGTGCGTCAAGCGGGCTTATGAACGGTATATTCGCGGCTTGCGAGGTGCTTTTAAAGCCGTTGCCGGAGTTTGAAGATGATACTGCATCAGGTGCGCTGTGTGCGCATGTTTCAGGCGCTCACACATCAAATTTCCAGCCGATGAATATCAATTTTGGCATTATACAGCCATTAGGACAGAGAATTAGAAAAAAGGAAGAGAAGAACACACTTATTGCAATGCGTGCTCTTGAAAAAATTAAAGCAACAATCAAAGCTTATGAGCTATAACAGGAGGATGTAATGGGACTTAAAGGGACAACTATATTGGCAGTCAAAAAAGGGAATACGTGTGCAATTGCAGGCGATGGGCAGGTTACGCTCGGCGAAAGCGTTATAATGAAAAAAGGCGCGAAAAAGGTTCGCCGTATTTATGGCGACAAGGTCGTGATTGGATTTGCGGGAAGTGTGGCTGACGCATTTGCGCTATCAGAAAAGTTTGAGGCTAAGCTTGAGGAATATGGCGGCAGCCTTCAACGTTCCGCAGTGGAGCTTGCGCAGGAATGGCGCATGGATAAGGCTATGCGGCAATTAGAAGCAATGCTTATTGCGGCGGACAAGGAAAATTTGCTCATTATTTCAGGCACGGGTGAAGTGATTGAGCCCGATGACGGAGTGTGCGCTATTGGTTCGGGCGGAACTTATGCGCTTGCTGCGGCACGCGCGCTTATACAAAACACAGATATGCCGGCGGAAGAAATCGCATATAAAGGGCTTAAAATTGCAAGCGAAATATGCGTATATACAAATGATAATATTACAGTGGAAGAAGTGTAGGTGAAAGCTATGTCATATTTAACACCAAAAGAAATTGTATCAGAGCTTGATAAATACATTATCGGGCAGGATAAAGCTAAAAGGGCAGTGGCAATTGCGCTTAGAAACCGTTACCGCAGAAGCCGTCTTGAAGCCGAGATGCGGGACGAAATCACACCTAAAAACATCATTATGATTGGACCTACAGGTGTGGGTAAAACAGAAATCGCGCGCAGATTGGCAAAGCTTATGGATGCGCCGTTTGTAAAGGTTGAGGCAACAAAGTTTACAGAGGTCGGCTATGTGGGACGTGATGTGGAGTCTATGGTGCGCGACCTTGTAGAGGCATCTATTCGCATTATAAAAGAACAGCGGTTTGAAACAGTCAAAAATCGTGCCGCCGCAAATGCGGAGGATCGTCTTGTTGATATTTTAGTTCCCAATAAGCAGGCGCGCCAAAACAGCAACCCGCTGGGTGCTTTGTTCGGTGCACCGCAAATAGAGGCAGCGCCATCTGAGAGCGATGAAGAACAACAAAAACGGATGTCGCGCAGAGATGAAATTCGCAATAATTTGCGTAACGGTAAATTAGATAATTTGATGATTGAGCTTGAGGTTGAAGTGAGCCAAGGTATGGGAATGGAAATCCCCGGTATGGGCGGCGAAAGCATGGGAGATCTTCTTTCGGGGTTGTTGCCCACTAAAACAAAAAAACGCAAGGTTAATATTGTTGAAGCACGCAAGATTTTAGAGCAGGAAGAAGCCGAAAAGCTCATTGATATGGACGAGGTCACACAAACCGCGATTGAGCGCGCCGAGCAGGACGGGATTATTTTCCTTGATGAGATTGACAAGATTGCAGGAAAAGGCGCAGGGAACGGACCTGACATATCCCGCGAGGGTGTACAGCGCGATATTTTGCCGATAGTTGAGGGCAGCACGGTTGTTACAAAATACGGTCCTGTTAAAACGGATTATATGTTGTTTATTGCCGCAGGTGCATTTCACGTTGCAAAAATATCGGATTTGATACCCGAGCTTCAGGGGCGTTTTCCCATCAAGGTAGAGCTTGAAACTTTGACAAAAAAAGAATTTGAGGCTATTTTAACGCAGCCTAAAAATGCCATTACAAAGCAATATGAAGCTCTTTTATTAACAGACGGCATTCGGTTGAAATTTACAGAGGATGCACTCAGCAAGATTGCCGAGATTGCACAAATTGTCAACGAAAACACTGAAAACATAGGTGCGCGCAGATTGCATACGATAATGGAAAATCTGTTAAACGATATTTCGTATAATGCAAGCGGCATAGAGCCTGCTGTGGATGTTGTAATTGACGCAAATTATGTAACAGAACATTTAAAACAGGAAAAACAATATACAAATCTACAAAAATTTATACTGTAGAAGTATACTAATATCTAACGGAGCATAATTATGATATAATAGTATCATTAAAGAGAAAAGAGAAGGATAAATTTGGATAATAGAAATTACAAACAAAATACACAAAGGAATGGCACCAATACGCCCGCGCCGTCGGTAAAGATAATACCGCTCGGCGGTATCGGCGAAATCGGTAAAAATATGACAATCATTGAGTTTGGAGATGAAATGATTGTAATAGATGCGGGAATGATGTTTCCGCGCGAGGAAATGTTGGGCGTTGATTACGTGATAGCAGATACTACATATCTCCAGAAAAATGTACATAAAATTAAGGGTGTGTTTTTTACACATGGACATGAAGACCACATCGGCGGAGTGCCGTATATCATGCAGTCGCTTCAGGTGCCGCTTTATGGTTCGGCACTTACAATGGCGCTTATTGAGGCAAAGCTGACAGAGCATCCTGGCGTTGTTCCTGAAATTCACGTTGTTAAAAACGGAGATAAAATCACGGTCGGCGCATTTACTGTTGAATATATTCATGTGAGCCATTCCATAGACGACGCAATGGCGCTTGCCGTCACAACGCCTATCGGTGTGATATTGCATACGGGGGATTTTAAAATCGATTTAACTCCTGCGTGCGGCGAAATTATGGAGCTGTCGCGGTTTGCAGAGCTTGGCAAAAAGGGTGTGTTGGCGTTGATGTCTGACAGCACAAACGCAGAACGCCCCGGGTTTACAATGTCGGAAAGCCAGGTAGGGGAAACCTTTGTAAATTATTTTCGTCAAGCAAAGGGACGAATTATTGTTGCGTCCTTTGCATCTAATGTGCATAGATTACAGCAGGTGATTGATGTTGCGAAAATATTCAATCGCAAGATTTGTCTTTCGGGCAGAAGTATGCTGAAAATTGTGAGCGTTACGCGTGAGCTTGGATTCCTTACGGTTGATGATGATATGCTCGTGAGTTTTGACGATATTAAAAAATTGCGCGATAATCAAGTTGTAATTCTTACGACCGGCAGTCAAGGTGAAACAATGTCAGGGCTTGTGCGCATGGCGACCGGTCAGCACGCAAAGCTCAGCATCAAGGAAGGTGATTTGGTAATTATTTCTGCGTCGCCGATTCCCGGGAATGAGCGGTATGTATCCGATGTTATCAATATGTTATATCGTAAGGGCGCAAGTGTTATAAACGATGCAGTTGACATGGTGCACGTATCGGGGCATGCCTGTGAAGGTGAATTAAAGCTTATGATTTCACTGGTAAAGCCTAAATTTTTCATACCTGTGCATGGTGAATATAGGCATCTTTATAAACACGCGGCAATTGCGGAAAAGATGGGGATAAAGAAGAAAAACATATTTATTCCTGAGATTGGCTCTGTTATTGAAATAAACCGCAAGGTTGGTATTCAAAAGGAAACAGTACAGTCGGGCAGCGTCCTTATAGACGGACTTGGTGTAGGGGATGTCGGCAATGTAGTGTTGCGCGACCGCAAACAGCTTTCTTCTGATGGTTTATTTATAATTGTAGTTACGACCTCAAGCGAAACAGGGGAGCTTTTATCTGCGCCTGATATTGTTTCGCGTGGTTTTATATACATGAAAGAGTCAGAGGACCTTTTGGATCATTCGCGCGAGCTTGTAATGGATATTGTTGAGCGTTGTCATAAAAACGGGCTTTCGGATTGGTCGACACTTAAAAATTCCATTAAAAAGGAAATATCTAATTATTTATATGATATGACACAGCGCAGTCCGATGATTCTGCCAATAATTATTGAAGTGTAAAGGAGTGTTTTTGAAATGGTAAATGTTTATGATAAGGCAAACGAGCTTGCGTCGCTTATAAAGCAAAGCGAGGAATACAAGGAATACAGCAAAATTAAGGATGAAGTATACGAGGACGAGCAAAATCAGCGTATGATCAAGGACTATAAAAAATTGCAGTTTGAAGCGCAGGCTGCTTATCTTACGGGGCAGGAGCCAAACGCTGAATTGATGGATAAAATTAAAAAGATGGGTGAGGTGCTGCAATTCAACTCAAAGATTACAGAGTTTTTTGCAGCGGAATATAAATTTAATACACTTGTATCTGATTTATATAAAATCATCGGTGATGCTTGTGATGTCGGCGCTAATATGTTTGATGAGTAAATAGGAGATAAATTCTTGGCAACAAAGCTTGAAAATCCTTATGAGGATAAAAATGACGGGTTTGATTCTGAGCTGTTATCTAACGGAATGCACCCCAAAAAGAAACCGCGTAAAACTTCTGTATGGAGTAAGCTGCGCCCTATTGTTGCATTTGTAATAAGCATTGCAATTGTGGCTTGCGTAGTTTTTGGTGCGTTTAATTATATCAAAAAAAATTATTTTGATCCGGTGGACAGCACAGATTCGAGCGTAATAGAAGTGGAGATACCTAAAGGGTCATCTCTTGATAAAATTTCTAAAATTTTATATGAGAATGATTTAATCCGTAATAAACAGATATTTAAGCTGTATACGGACTTTTCTGATATGAGCGGAAAATTAAAAGCCGGAACATACAGCCTTTCTAAAAGCATGACATTTGATGATTTGATTTATTCATTACAAGAGGGAAATGTTGCCGCAGAGGTTATTGATGTGCAGTTTATTGAAGGGCAAGCAGCGGATGATTATGCACAAAAATTGGTAAACAACTATGGTATTTTAAAAGACACGGCACATTACACTGAAGTTGTCACAACGGGGGGCAAGCTTGCTACGCAATATCCGTTTTTGGTTGAAATAAAGACTGCGGAGGATGCTAAACCCGCAGATGCAAAGCGAAAATACTTGTTGGAGGGATATTTATTCCCTGATAAATATCAGTATTTTACCAATGCAACCGTGGAGGATATAATCAAAAAGCAATTAGATCAGTTCCAAAAGATTTTTGATAACGAGGAATATCAAGTACGCGCGGCAGAGCTTGGCATGAGTGTTGATCAGGTGGTAACGCTGGCATCCATAATTGAAAAGGAAGCTAAATCAAAGCAATTCAAGCAGGTATCGGCAGTGTTTCATAATCGGCTTAATGCGGATATGACACTTGGTTCGGATGCTACCATTGCATATGCTTTGGGTGTAAAACGCATCAACTTGACTACACCGGAGCTTGAAACAGCTTCACCGTACAACACACATCTTAATAAGGGCTTGCCCGCCGGACCGATTTGCAACCCAGGCAAGGCGGCAATTGAAGCAGCGCTGTATCCTGATGAAGAATTGATGCGGGAAGGTGATGAATATTACTTCTTTACCTTGACCGACCCCGAAGAGATGGAGCTTGCGTTCACGCGCACAAATGATGAACATGAAGCAATCAAGGCGCAGTGGAAAGACGCATGGGATAAAGCAGATGCGGAAGCTGCGGCAAAGGCGGCAGCGCAATGATTGAGCTGTTAGCTCCTGCGGGGAATATTGAATGTTTGAAAACCGCGCTTTATTTTGGCGCGGACGCCATATATATGGCGGGCAAAAGCTATGGGCTGCGTGCTTTTGCAAATAATTTTACCGATGATGAGCTTGTGCAGGCAGTGGAATTTACACACGCACAAAACAAAAAAATATATATTACCGTAAACTCTATACTTTGGAATCGTGATCTTGCACAGCTTGAGCCATATTTGCGCTTTTTATCAGAAATAGGTGTGGATGGTATAATCGTTTCCGACCCTGCGGCAATTATGACAGTACATCAGGCAAAATTGCCGTTAGCTGTGCATATAAGCACGCAAGCAAATACTACAAATTATTTATCTGCTTCTTTTTGGTATGAACAAGGTGCCCGGCGCATTGTATTATCGCGAGAGGTTTCTCTTGAAGAAATTGCGGAAATAAGAGCAAACACGCCAAAGTCACTTGAGCTTGAAGCCTTTGTGCATGGGTCAATGTGTGTTGCACACTCGGGCCGCTGTCTTTTAAGCTCTGTTTTAACGGGCAGAAGCGGCAACCGCGGTGCGTGTGCGCAGCCGTGCCGTTGGGAATATCATATTTACGAAAAAAATCATGAGGGTGAATATTTTCCGATTATTGAGGACGATAAAGGGACATATATAATGAACTCGCGTGATTTGATGATGATTGAATATATTCCGCAGCTATTGGCAGCGGGCGTTACGAGCTTTAAAATTGAAGGGCGTATGAAATCTACTTATTATGTTGCATCGGTGGTGCACGCTTATCGCCGTGCAATAGATGTATATGAAAAAGCGCCGCAGGAATATGTTTTCGATAATTCGTTAAAGGAAGAACTCATAAAATCTGCGACACGAGGGTTTACAACGGGATTTTATTTCGGCAATCCGCAGGATAAGGCACAGGACACCGTACGTGATGTTGACCTTAGAAGGTATACATTTACCGCTGCTGTGCAAGACGCTGCGGCAAACGGTGCCGTGACAGTCGAGCAGCGTAATAAATTCAGCGTTGGGGAAACCTTAGAAGTTCTTTCACCAAACTGCGAAAATGTATCTTTTGAGGTTAAGACTATTTGTGATATGAATGGAATTTCACAGGAAAGCGCGCCGCATCCGCAGCAGCTTGTGAGTATCAATTGTCCGTATCCGTTACAGAAAGGCGACCTGCTGCGCAGGCATGATTAGATTATGATAAGATTTGGACCCGCCGGAAATTCACAGGCATTTTATGATGAAGGACACAAGCACACCTATGAAGCCCCCGAATGGTTACATTCAAAAGGGCTTAATGCTTTTGAATATTCATTTGGCAGAGGTGTACGTTTAGGCGAAGAAACTGCTGTTAAAATCAGAGAGCAAGCGGAAAAATATGATATAGCTATGAGTGTGCACGCACCATACTACATAAATTTAGCGAATAATGATGAGGGAAAATTCGAGAAAAACCTTGCGTATTTTCGAGAGTCGACCATTGCCGCGCAGGCACTCGGAGCAAAACGCATTGTATTTCATCCCGGCTCATGCGCAAAGATGGACCGCGATATTGCATTTAAAAATGTGTGCGAAAATTTAAAAAGTATTGTTGAAGCTTTGCGTATGGAGGGCTACACCGATTCGATTTATTGTGCAGAAACTATGGGGAAAATCAATCAAATCGCAAATCTTGAGGAAGTTGGGATTTTGGCGCGTATTGATGATTGTATATATCCCGCTATTGATTTCGGACATCTTAACGCCCGCACGCTTGGCGGAATAAAGACAAAAGCTGATTATGCGGCGATTTTAGAAAGCTTAAAAAACGGCGCAGGTGAAGAAAAAACAAATAATATGCACGTGCATTTTTCACATATACAATACACAGATAAAGGCGAAAAGATGCATCTTACATTTGATGACAATACATGGGGACCGTTTTTTGGACCTTTAGCGGAATTGTTAAAGGCGAACACCGCAATGCAGCCCGTTATAATTTGTGAATCAAGCGGCACGCAGGCAATGGATGCGTTAGATATGAAGCGTATGTATGAGGAAGCAAAATGAGCGGTATTATTGAAAAAATAAGAAATCTCGGTACAGCAGACGCTTATCTTTTGTCCTCTGTGCAAAATGTTACATATGCTACAAATTTTTCAGGAGATTGTTCACAGCTGCTGATAACATCTGATAACGCATATTTTTTCACTGATTTTAGATACGAAGAGCAAGCAAAGCATGAAACAGCTGATGTTGAAATCATTATTACAGGCGGAGATGACAGGCTTGTAAAAATAGGGGAGTGCATTGCAAATAGTACGGTACACACGCTTGCCATTGAAAAAGATGATGTTTCTGTAAAAATATTTGAGGGTTATAAAAAAACTTTTAAGCCATGTGATTATGTAGATGTTACTGATGATTTGCTTTTAATGCGCATGATAAAAACCGAATATGAGCTTGAAAAAATAAAAAAAGCTGCAAAATCAAGCGAAACGGCATTACAGCAAACATTGCCGTTTATAAGACAGGGCATAAGTGAGCTTGATGTGCGTGCAGAGCTTGAATATCGTATGCAAATGCAGGGAATGGGGCTTGCTTTTCCCACAATTGTTGCCGCAGGCACAAACTCGGCAATGCCGCATCATACGCCGTCATCATATATTCTTCAGGCAGGAGATTTTGTCACAATTGACTTTGGATGCAAATTTGAAGGATATTGTTCGGATATGACACGCACTTTTGCTATCGGAAATGTTGACGGAGAACAAAAAAAAATATATGATGTAGTTAGATGTGCACAAGAAGCCGCTGCAGATATTGCAACGGTTGGTGCTGACACATTTGCAGTTGATGCTAAAGCGCGTGAAATTATTGCCGAAAATGGCTATGGCGCTTATTACGAGCATGGCACAGGGCATGGTGTCGGGCTTTTGATACATGAGCTTCCGGTGTTAAATCCACGTTCGCGGAGGCTGCTTGAAAAAAATATGGTGTTTACTGTAGAGCCCGGGGTTTATGTACCTAATGTAGGCGGGGTGCGCATAGAGGATATGCACATCGGCGGGGTAGGCAGCGTATATGAATTTACTAAAAATTTAATTTTGTTATAATAAACAGGAGGTAGGTTTATGGTTTCAGCCGGAGAGTTCAGAAAAGGTATGACAATAGAAATAGACGGACAGGTATGGGTCGTTGTAGACTTCCAGCACGTCAAGCCCGGTAAAGGCGCAGCTTTTGTTCGTACCAAAATCAAGAATGTTGCAACAGGGAGTGTACTTGAAAAGACATTTAACCCTACGGAGAAATTTCCAAAGGCCCATGTTGACAGAAAAGAAATGCAATTTTTGTATAAGGACGGCGATCTTTACTATTTTATGGATACGGAAACTTATGAACAGCTTCCTTTGAATCTTGAAAAAGTGGAAGATGCGTTACCCTATATCACAGAAAACATGAATGTTTCGATTAAGTTTTTTAAGGGTGAAGCTTTCTCGGTGGAACCGCCGAATTTTGTGGAGCTTATTATCACAGAAACAGAACCCGGATTTAAGGGAGATACTGCAACTGCCGGAAATAAACCGGCAATTATGGAAACCGGTGCAAAAATTATGGTACCGCTTTTTATTGATGCAGGGGATAAAATCCGCATAGACACCAGAACCGGAGATTATATGGAGCGTGTATAACGCATTTTACACAAATATGTTTTTTAACAAAGCTGTTTGGGTATAAATGCTTTATATAAAAAAAACGAATCGGAGGCGATTTAATTATGTCAGATGCAAAACTAAGCACACAGGATATAAACGCTGTAAAAAAAGAGAGCAATGGAACCATTACATTTGCAAATGAAGTAATTGCTACTATTGCAGGTCTTGCTGCGATTGATATTGCAGGCGTTGCAGGAATGAGCGGCGGATTTGTTGATGGTTTTACAGAGCTTCTCGGACGCAAAAATCTTTCTAAAGGTATTAAAGTTGAGGTAGGAACGGAAGAGGTTGCTGTTGATATTGCAATTGTCGTTGAATATGGTACACCTGTTCCCGAAATTGCACAAAATATTCAAATGGCAGTTATGAAGGCTATTGAAACTATGACCGGACTTAAGGTAGTGGAAGTGAACCTTAACGTGCAGGGCATTAAGTTTAAAGAAAGCACAACTGTGCGCAAAGAAAAAGAACCTAAAGAAGAAAAATTTGAAAAAGTACCGAGAGTTAAATAAGCAAGATAATATATATGCTGACATGCCCGACCTTATATCGGTCGGGTATGTCATGTCATAACATTTCTATCAAGTCTGTTTGCGGAGGAAAAAGAAATGAAAATGAAAGTCGGAACTCGTGTTGTACTTACGGTATATCTTATTGCTGTGATTGCTTTATGCGGATTTATGCTTGCCACGATTGGCGGATTTCTCCCCGGAAGTAATTTAAAAGATTTTACAAATACCGCAATAGGCGGAGCAATTTTTTATAAGATTCTGTACGCCGTTATTGCCATTGTAATGATTATAATAAGCTTTATGCTTATGTTTTTCGGCGCCGGAAAAGCTGCTGCGCCAAAAACAGCAAAGGTTGCAACATTTGAAAGCGGCAGTGTTTTAATTACCATAAAAGCTATAGAAGAGCTTGTGGAACGTCATGTGCATGAAAACAAGAATGTGAAAGGTTTGAAAACCTGTGTGTTTTCTCGCGGAGAATCCATTGATATAAGTCTTGAAATTTGTGTTTTGCCTGATGTAGATATACCGGCTGTCACAAAAGAGCTTCAAACAGGACTTAATGCTTACATTCAAGAACATACCGGGATTTTAGTTAATGAATCGAAAATTATGGTTACAGGTCTGAAAGAAAATTCCGGAAAAGTTGCCTGACGGAATCGGAGGCGCAATATGAAAGAAAAATTTTTTGAATGGTATGATGAAAACAGAGGATTGTTCTGGGGAATTATAGTAGGACTTGCAATAGCTATTCTGTTTTTGACCATTGGTTTTTGGGCAACATTTTTGATTGGTTTATGTGTGGGTATAGGCGCGTTTTTGGGTTCGCGTCCGGATGTTCGCGCACTAATCAGAGATTGGTTTATAGGATTATTTACGAAAAAAAATTGAAATTTGATGGGGGAATTGTTTTGGCATGAGCAGAACGAGCGCACGTGAAGCTGCAATGAAACTATTATATCAGTACAGCATCACGGGGGAACTTGCAAAAGACTCACTTAGTGATGCGCCTGATGCACTTGGTACAGACACTCTTGATAAAGATAATCTTTGCTACATTGATAAAGTGGTGGATAACTTTACCGATAAATGTGAGCAGATTGATGAAATCATTGCGGCGAACTCCAAATCTTGGAGAATAGAACGCATTGCAAAGGTTGATTTGGCAATATTGCGGCTTGCCATTTATGAATTGTTATTTATAGATGATATACCTGCAAAGGTTACAGTCAATGAAGCAGTAGAGCTTGCAAAAAAATATTCCGACGAAAAGTCTTATCAATTTGTAAACGGACTTTTAGGCGGATACCTGAGAAGCGGAGATGAAAAGTGACCGCATATCTCGGAATTGATACAAGCTGCTATACAACTTCCGTTGCAATAGCGGATAATTCACAGCAAATTTTATGTAATATAAAAATACCGCTTGAGGTTGAGCAGGGCAAAAAAGGTCTGCAGCAATCTCAGGCTGTATTTCTTCATATCCGCAATTTTACAAAAATGTTTGAAGAAAATCAGCTGACGGCGTATGCTCCGTTTAACGGTATATGCGTCAGCGAAAAGCCGCGTCCGTGCAACGCTTCTTATATGCCTGTGTTTACGGTCGGCACAATGGTAGGGCAAGCGGTTGCGAGCATTACCGGTGCACCGCTTTTTTGTGCGACACATCAAGAGGGGCATTTATGGGCAGCGCTTATCGGCAAAACAATGCCAAAACGGTTTATTGCGGCGCATGTATCAGGAGGAACTACTGAAATTTTAGATGTAACACGAGAAAATGACAGTACGTTTTCTATAAAAATATTAGGCGGCACGCTTGACATTGCGGCAGGACAGCTAATTGACCGTTTTGCTCAAAAAATAGAATTGCCGTTCCCCGGTGGCAGGCACATCGAAACACTCGCAGAAAACGGAGCGGATTTAGCGTTTAAGCACAGCGTTTGCGGGTGCGATATAAACTTTTCGGGTATTGAAGCGCAGGCACTGCGCGCCGTCGGCGGTGAAGATTATGCAGATATATGTTATTCGATACTCTTATCTATTGCTGTATCGCTTGAGCACGCTGTTAAAAACGCAATACAAAGAACAGGATTACAAGATGTTTTATTGTTTGGGGGAGTTATGGGCAATAAACTGATACGCACATATTTATCGAATAAATTGGATCGTATTCAATTTGCAGAAATAGAATATTCTTCTGACAATGCGGCAGGGCTTGCCGTTTTGGCAGCACAAAAGGGGGCAACAAAATGAGTGCACAGCTTCTAAGCGGAAAAGAGCTTTCCGCAGAAATCAGAGAACAATTAAAAAAACGTGTTACGGATTTAAAAAACACACGAGGAATCACGCCCGGACTTGCAGTTATACAAGTAGGGGATGACGGCGGTTCTACAATTTATGTGAATAACAAGGAAAAAGCTTGTGCCGAGGTGGGGATTTATTCAGAGGTGAACCGTCTTAAAGAGAGCATAACGCAGGATGAACTGCTTGCCATGGTACATCAATATAACAACAATCCCAAAATTCACGGTTTGTTGGTGCAATTGCCGCTTCCGTCGCACATAGATGAAACGGAAATATTAAGAGCAATAAATCCTCAAAAAGACGTAGACGGTTTTCATGTACAGAATGCAGGGAGTTTATTTACCGGGCTTGCCGGACTTGTTGCGTGCACGCCAAAGGGTATAATAAAGCTCATTAAAAAATCAGGCATAGACCTTACGGG